>JAUYFZ010000274.1 GCA_030689585.1 Rhodocyclaceae bacterium
CTGCTGGATATGCCGCCCGATAATTACGAGACTTGTTTGTCCCTTCATTTTTACCCCATCCCCTCCCCAGCCCTCCCCTTGAAGGGGAGGGAGGCCGCAACAACCGCTTCGATTACCCACTACAAACCGTATAGAGCCAAATTAATGCACAATCTGTTCATGAAAATTCTTGTCGTCGAAGACGAACAAAAAACCGGTGATTACCTTAAGCAGGGGTTATCCGAGGCGGGTTTTATTGTTGATCTGGCGCGTAACGGCGTGGATGGGTTGCACCTTGGCGAAACGGAAGAATACGATCTAGCGATTCTCGATGTCATGTTGCCCGGACTGAATGGCTGGCAGGTATTGGCGAAACTGCGTCATGCGGGGCGCGCCCTGCCGGTGTTGTTTCTCACCGCACGCGATCACGTGGAAGATCGTGTCAAAGGACTGGAACTGGGGGCCGACGATTACCTTGTTAAACCGTTTGCCTTCGTCGAATTATTAGCACGGGTGCGCACGTTGTTGCGCCGAAGTAGCGGTGGGCGGATGGACCGCGAACCTGAACAACTCCGTGCGGCGGATCTGGAACTCGATCTCTTGCGTCGTCGGGCGATGCGGTGCGGCCGACGCATCGATCTCACGGCCAAGGAATTTGCATTGCTGGAACTTTTGCTGCGCAGACGGGGGGAAGTGCTGCCTCGCTCGTTGATTGCCTCTCAGGTTTGGGACATGAATTTTGATTCCGATACCAATGTGGTGGAGGTGGCGGTGCGCAGACTGCGTGCAAAAATTGACGATGGATTTGAACCCAAGCTCATTCGTACGGTGCGTGGCATGGGATATGTATTGGAGGCTGAATGAAGAAATCCGGTTCATTCACGTTACGACTGACCCTCCTCTTTACGACCGTATCGACAGGAGTTTTGTTGGCCTTGGGGTTTTATGTCGGCGATGCCATTGAACGGCATTTTATGGAGATGGATCGTGCGTTGATCTCGATGGATCATCACGTGCTGGCTTCTTCGCACACGGAAGTTCAAGATGCGCTGAACACCCTGTGGTATTTCGTGGCCTTTGCGGCTGCCATGATCGGTTTTTTAGGCTGGGTTGCGGTTCGACGTGAAATGGCCCGCATGGAAGAAGCCTTCAATCGTCTCTCTGATTTTTCCGTTGACCTCGCGCACGAGTTGCGAACGCCCGTGTCCAACCTGATGACGCAGACCCAGGTAGCCTTATCCAAATCGCGCACGGTGGCGGAATATCAGGAAACGCTGGCCTCCAATGCCGAAGAATTCGAACGATTGTCGAGCATGATCGCCGATATGCTCTTCATCGCACGGGCTGAACAAGGCTTGATCGTGCCCAGGCGACAACCCGTGAACCTGGCTTCAGAAGTGCATAACCTGATCGACTTTTTTGACGCGCTGGCCGAAGAGAAGAAAGTCAGTCTTTCATCGAAAGGGGAGGGAATCGTTTCAGGCGATGCGCTCATGTTGCGCCGTGCCATCGGCAATCTGTTATCCAATGCTATTCGTCATACCCCTGTCGGAGGCGAGGTGCGCATCACCCTCACCCCCGATGAGCGAGGGGGAGCCATTCTCACGGTGGAAAACACCGGTCAACCCATTCCGTCGGAACATTTACCAAAATTATTCGACCGCTTCTACCGAGCCGATCCTTCGCGCCATCAAGAAGGCGAGGGAGCCGGTCTGGGCCTGTCCATCGCACGATCCATCGTTCGCGCCCACGGCGGCGATCTCACCGCACGTTCCCTGCCCCCACCCGTTGGTGGGGCGTGTTTTCGTATGGCGTTATGATGAGGTCACATTCTGTGTGTTCTTTGTATAATGAGGACACATTGTTTCCTGGAGTTCCGTTATGCCTGTTGCTATTCGAGAATTGAAAGCCAATCTTTCCCGTATATTGTCGCGTGCGCAAGGAGGCGAAGTCATTGAAATTACCTCCCACAATCGGCTGATTGCACGCATTGTAGGAATGCCATTGCGAATGGATGCAGGATTGCAGAACCTAATGACGAGTGGAGCACTCTCGTGGCAAGCAGGTAAACCTTCATTCCTACCGCCCTTTGAAATGCCCGCCCATGGAACACCTGTGAGTCAGATCACCATGGAGGATCGGCGTTGATCTTGTATTGCGATACCTCAGCGTTGGTCAAGTTATACGTCAAGGAAGACTCCAGCGAAGCGATGCAGGCACTGGCCGAATCGGCTTCGATGATTGCGGTCTGTCGTATCACTTGGGCGGAGGTCATGGCCGCGTTGACCCGACGATTACGTGAAAGTCCGGCCAATGCGGAAGTCATCGAAGCAATTCGAGAATGTATTCGCGTTGATTGGTCTCGTTACGCCATTATCGAAATAACACAACCGCTGGTGGAATTGGCCGGAGACTTCGCAGATACCTTTGCTCTTCGTGGTTATGACAGCATTCAGCTTGCGGCTGCACGCATCTTGCAGGAAGCTTCGGATGACGTATTGCACTTTGCCTGTTTCGATACTCGTTTACAGCGAGCCGCTAAAGTGCTGGGCATGACCACTCCGTTTGCTTAAGCGTTTATTTCAGCCTCATCATTCTAAGTTCTGCACCTGCTCGCGCATTTGTTCGATGGACAGTTTGAGTTCCAGTGCAATCGCGGTGACTTCTCCCGACACCGATTTTGAGGCCAGCGTGTTGGCTTCACGATTCAATTCCTGCATAAGAAAGTCGAGTCGTTTTCCGACCGCTCCCCCGACATCGAGCACCCGTTCGACTTCGGTGAGGTGCGAGATCAGCCGGGCCAGTTCTTCGGCCACATCGATCTTTGCGGCGAACACACTAATTTCCTGGCGAATGCGATCTTCGTCGAGGGTGGCCACAGCCTCACGCAATCGCGTGGACAGGCGGGTGGTGTAGTTGACAATCGCCGCAGGCACCAAGGGGCCGACCTGTGCCAGCCGACTGCGCATGGTGGCGACATGGCTACGGAGCACGAGTCCGAGTCGTGCGCCTTCTCGCTCACGGCTACCAATGAAATCGGCCAGCACTTCATCCGCCAATGAAAGACAGGTCGACCGGAGTAAATCTGGAGCGATGGATTCTTGGGCCAAGATGCCCGGCCAGCGCAGAACGTCGGCGACAGAGAGCGCGGCAGCATCGGGCATGAGCGAGCGGACTTCATTTTGAAGAGCCTGCAACTGTGCCATCCTTGCCGCATCGGGCACCATGCGGGAGGAAGACTCACCGGTTTGAAGTGCTAACCGACAGTCTGTTTTCCCTCGTGCGAGGGCGGCGGAAAGTTTCTCCCGCAGGGGCATTTCGAGGAAGCGGAGTTCTTCGGGGCAGCGAAAGGAGAGATCAAGAAACCGGCCATTGACGCTTTTGATTTCAAGGGAGAGCCGTGCCGTGCCTAGGTCACGTTCGAGGGCAGAAAAGCCCGTCATGCTGTAGAGAGTTGTCATGGGAGAGGAAGTTACCACTAAAATACGTAGCTTCTCAATAAGTCGTGGCAAGACATACAAACCGGCATAGCACACTCCTCCCCCTTCAAGGGGGAGGCTGGGAGGGGGATGGGGAATCCTCCAGTAAATTCAATTGGTTGCAGATGTCATGGCACGTCCACCCCATCCCCTCCCCAACCCTCCCCTTGAAGGGGAGGGAGTGTTCTGCCACGACTTATTGAGAAGCTACTAAAATACCCCTCCATGAACCCCAGAACTGATAAACGCGCTTCGGATGCGCTACGCCCTCTCCGAATTACTCGACATTACACCTGCCATGCCGAAGGCAGTGTGTTGGTCGAGTTTGGTCACACCAAGGTTTTATGCACCGCCAGCGTTGAGGAGCGGGTTCCGCCCTTTCTCAAAGGGAAAGGAAAAGGATGGGTCACGGCGGAATACGGCATGTTGCCGCGTTCAACCCATACGCGCACGGATCGTGAGGCGGCCAAAGGTAAGCAGTCGGGTCGTACGCAAGAAATCCAGCGGTTGATTGGCCGCAGTTTGCGAGCCGTCACCGATCTGACCGCTTTAGGCGAACGACAGATCACCCTAGACTGCGATGTCTTGCAAGCAGATGGTGGCACGCGTTGCGCCTCGATCACGGGGGCTTGTGTGGCCTTGCACGACGCGCTTTCTGGACTGGTGACCAGCGGAAAACTCCAGACCCATCCGATGCGCGATTTTGTGGCGGCTGTCTCTGTCGGTATCGTGGGGGGGCAACCCGTGCTCGACCTCGATTACGCCGAAGATTCCACCTGTGATACCGACATGAATGTGGTCACCACGGGTCAAGGCGGCATCGTTGAATTGCAGGGGACGGCAGAAGGCGAACCTTTTACCCCTGCCGAACTGGATTTGTTGCTGGCACTGGCGCAAAAAGGCATTGCGGAAATTGTCCTTGCGCAAAGGATGTCTCTGACGATAGTTGAGTAAGACTGTGCAGAGCGACTTGACTTACACTTGACTTATGCTTGACGCGGGCTTGATCGAAAAAGTCGGCGGAAAAAACGGGTCGATATACTTTGGTGAAAAAATGAAAATTGTCCTAGCCTCCAACAACGTAGGCAAATTGCGGGAGTTTTCCGCATTGCTGGCCCCCCTTGATTTCGACGTGTTACCTCAATCACATTTCAACGTGCCAGAAGCCGATGAACCGCATTGCACCTTCGTTGAAAACGCACTGGCCAAGGCACGTCATGCGGCGAAACTCACGGGATTACCGGCGATGGCCGATGATTCCGGCATTTGTGTTTCGGCATTAGGAGGAGCACCGGGCGTGTATTCGGCACGTTATGCGCAGTCATCCCCCCATGAACCCAAATCGGACGAACGCAACAATGAAAAACTGATTGCTGCCTTGCAGGGACAAACCGACCGGCGTGCGCACTATGTGGCGGTGCTGGTCTTTGTGCACCATGCGGAAGACCCGCAACCGATCATCGTGGAAGGCGAATGGCATGGTGAGATTATTGATACGCCGCACGGTGAAAACGGATTTGGTTACGACCCCTATTTCTGGCTGCCGGAGGCTGGATGTACCGCCGCGCAACTGCCGTCAGAGGCGAAGAATGCGGTATCGCATCGGGGACAAGCATTGCGTCGGTTAATCGAACGGTTGCAGGAATCGCGGTGATTCCGCTTTCGCTCTACATTCATTTCCCGTGGTGCGTTCAGAAGTGTCCCTATTGTGATTTCAACTCGCACGAGATTAAAGGTAACTGGGCGGAAGCGGATTATCTAGCGGCCCTCAGAGCGGATTTTGCTGCGATGCAGCCTGTGATCGAAGGACGTAATTTTCACAGTGTTTTTTTCGGTGGGGGATCGCCCAGCCTGATGCAAGCATCGAGCGTGGAAGCCCTGTTATCCGACGTACCGTTGATGGAAAATGCCGAAATCACCTTGGAGGCGAACCCGGGGGCGATTGAAGCAGATAAATTTGCCGCCTTCCGTGAGGCAGGGATCAACCGTCTTTCGATAGGCATTCAAAGTTTCAACGATACCCAACTCGCCGCGCTCGGTCGCATTCATTCGGCGAGGGACGCGATGCGTGCCGTGGATCTTGCGCAACGCTATTTCAAGCGCGTTAATCTTGACCTGATGACCGGTTTGCCAGGGCAGACGTTGGCGGATGCGCGGCGCGACATCGAATCCGCGATTGCTTTAGCCCCCGGACATCTTTCCGTCTACGCCCTGACGTTGGAACCGGGCACCCCCTTCCACCGCACCCCGCCGCCCTTGCCGGATGAAGACCTAGCGGCTGACATGCAGGAGATGGCCGAAGAAATGTTGCTAATCGCCGGTTACGAACACTACGAAA
>JAUYFZ010000277.1 GCA_030689585.1 Rhodocyclaceae bacterium
GACAATGGGTTTTCCCACTTTCTCGTGCTGGAAACGTCCATGACAGAACGTCAGGCAGGGCGGGCCGTTCCGCGTTTACTGGAAATCGAAACCTATCGCATCATGGCAATACTCGGTTTTCCGGTGGCCAAAGAGATCGGACACTGGTTAGGTAGGGCTGAAAAAGAATTGGCTGATCTGATGGACAACATCGGCCAGGCACATTCTCCAGAAGGCGACCGTTTGGCGTTGGCCAGTTTGACCAAGCTGGCCGCAGAAGTCGAACATTCTGTCGCACGAACCACCTTCCGTTTCGGGGCTTCCCGTGCGTACCACAAGCTCGTCATGCAACGCATCAAGGATTTGCGTGAATCACGCGTGTCAGGGTTTCCTACGCTCGACGAATTCATGTTGCGTCGACTGTTGCCGATGATGGCAACCTGTGCAGCCATGGCGCAACGGCAAGATGATTTATCAGGCCGCATCGCACGCAACAGCCAATTGTTGCGCACACGGGTCGATGTCGAAATCGAACGACAAAACCACGCGTTATTGGCTCAAATGAACAACCGCGCCCGCTTGCAATTGCGATTGCAGGAAACCGTGGAAGGACTATCGGTCGTGGCGATCACCTACTACGGATCACAATTGGTGCATTATCTCGTCAAGGGAACACACGCTCTGATGCCTGCCCTGTCCCCCGAAACGGCCACGGCCCTCTCAATTCCGGTCATTGCGATTCTGGCCCTGTTCGGCATCCGCCGGATGCGGCAAACCCTGACTCAGGAAGAGGTTTCGTCGACCTGACGTTGGGCAGGGAAGACCAACACAAACCGGCTGCCTTGGCCGGGTTGCGAATGAATTTCTAACGTGCCTTGGTGGCGAGCCGTGACATGTTTGACGATCGCCAATCCCAATCCCGTGCCGCCGGTGGCGGTGGAACGGCCTTTGTCGACGCGATAAAAACGTTCGGTCAGGCGCGGAATATGTTCAGCGGAAACGCCAATGCCCGTATCGGTGACTAAAAACGTGGGGTTGTTTTTCTGGATGAACCAATTCAGCGTGATACGCCCCCCTTCGGGGGTATAGCGAACAGCGTTCGATACCAGATTGCCGAAGGCGGTACGCAATTCATCCGGATTGCCTCGCAGAAACGTGGCCTCCAACGTTCCCACTTCGACGGTTTGACGACCTTTTGATAGTGCGCGACCTTCCGCCAATATTTGCTGAATGAGTTTGGGCACATCCACGATGTCCTCGCGCAGTGGTTCCTGACCGGATTCAAGGCGAGAAAGGGTCAGTAAATCCTCAACCAGACGGTTCATGCGTTGCGATTGGTCGGCCATCAGACCGATAAAGTACCGGGCCATCTCAGGGGAAGGCGGTTGCGGATTCATCAATTGTTCGACAAACCCCGCAATGACGGTAATCGGCGTACGCAATTCGTGCGAGACGTTGGCGATGAAATCACGGCGCAGGGTTTCTGTTCGCGCAATTTCCGTAATGTCGCGGGACAACAACAAGATGCCTGTTTCGGAGAAAGACACCAATTGGAGAGAAAGCGTCAAAGAGTGCGTTTCCATCGTCAAAAGGAGCGGCGTCACCGTTTTGCCACGACGAAAACGGGCTAGAAAGTGATGAAAGTCCGTGGTGCGCAGCAGTTGCCCAATCGCCGTGCCCACATCTCTATCCACATTCAGGGTCAAATGATGGGCGGCGGCGGCATTTAACCATTCGATATGGGTTTGATCGTTTAACAGCACGACTCCGTCAGGCAGAGCTTCGGCCGCACGATGAAAGCGTTCAAGCTGCGCAGTGAGCAGTGTGTGTTCCCGACGTTCGATTTTTCGCTTTTGCTGTTCTGCCGAAAATACGGCCTGCCACGCACCGTGTCCATCGGGGATTTCCAGCGACGGGTCGCGTAGCCACGTCAGTAACTGTTCTCGCTGACGGGCATGGCTAAGACAGGTTCGTAACAGAATGAGACAGGCGACTCCCAGACTCAGCGCAAGCCAACTGAGGCCATTCATGGCGAAGGGGTGTTCAGCTTGTAACCTACCCCGCGCACCGTTTCAATCAACGTATCGCCGGTCGTCCCTAATCCGGCCCGTAAACGACGGATATAGACATCGACGGTACGGTTTTCCAGAAAACGATGATCCCCGCGCAGCGCATTGAGCAACTGGTCACGGGTATAGGCACGATCCGGATGAGTCAGAAAAAATTGCAGCAGATCGAATTCGGTCAGCCCTAACTCGACCAACGTGCCGTGGCATCGTACCGTGTGGGACACCGGATCGAGGCAAACCCCCGCCACTTCGATCATGTCCCCCGCCTGATGAGGAGCACGTCGACGCAAAACCGCCCGAATGCGGGCGATCAATTCGTTGGGCGAAAAAGGCTTGGTGATGTAATCGTCAGCCCCTAGGTCCAATCCCCTGATTCGGTCGGATTCATCGGCACAGGCCGTGACCATCAGGATCGGAATGTTTTTTGTACGCGGTTCACGACGCAGTTGTTGCGCCATGTGGATACCGGACATGCCCGGTAACATCACGTCTAGCAACAGCACATCGGGCAGCTTGTGTCGAATGGCCGACAAACCCAATTCGGCCGTCTCCATCATCACGGTCTCGAATCCGGCTTGGGTGAGCGCGTAACGTAGCAATGCCCGAATCGCCTCCTCGTCTTCAACCACCATGACGCAAGGAGAATTGCTCATGTGTTGTGTTCTCTATCTGTTTTTATTCTATCTACCCCATCCCCCTCCCAGCCTCCCCCTTGAAGGCTACCGTATGCACACAAGTCGGAGCCTCTTACTCCTCCCCCTTCAAGGGGGAGGCAGGGAGTGGGATGGGGGAGTGAAGACACCATATAATTCAATCAGTTACAAATGCAATGCCACAGATACCCCATCCCCACCCTAACCCTCCCCTTGAAGGGGAGGGAACTTGGTGCGTCTCTTTTCCCATGTGTACTCAACAAGTTAAAAGATGTGTGCATACGTTAGCCCTTGAAGGGGGAGGAGTATCTCTCCCTCCCCTTCAAGGGGAGGGTTGGGGAGGGGATGGGGAGTTGTTTCACAATGCCAGATGACGAACGTCGCGCCCCTGGGCAATGTAGATGACATCCTTGGCGATATTTTTAGCATGGTCGCCAATACGTTCCACCGATTTTGCGATGAAGATCACGTCAAGCGCGGTAGAGATGGTGCGCGGATCTTCCATCATGTAGGTCACCAACTGCCGCAAGATGGCGCGAAAATGCTGATCGACTTCCTTATCCCTCCGCACGATTTGGCTGGCCGTGTCGGTATCCAGACGAACGAAGGCGTTCAACACTTCGTGCAACATTCTGGCGGTCTGCTCCCCCATGTGACGCACCTCGATAGCCTGAATCAGATGTTCTCCCATCGAGCGAGCCAGAATATCCCGCGTGGTCTTGGCAATTTTCTTGGCCTCGTCACCAATGCGTTCGAGGTCGGTGACGACTTTCCCTACGGCCATGATGAGGCGCAGATCGCTGGCTGTCGGTTGGCGTTTGGCGATGATATTGGCACAGGCTGCATCAATAATCACTTCCAGCTCATCAACCGCTTGGTCACGAACAATCACCTGTTCGAGTAATTCTCGATTGCTTGTGCCAAAAGCGACGAGCACATCGCGCACCTGTTCTTCGACCATGCCACCCATGCGGGTCAGATGGGCGCGAATGGTATCGAGTTCGGCATCAAATTGTTTGGAGGAATGATCGTTCATAGGGGCGACTCCTGTTTAATGTGAAACACATTTCCCATCCCCCTCCCAGCCTCCCCCTTGAAGGGGGAGGAGCATCTCTCCCTCCCCTCCAAGGGGAGGGCTGAGGAGGGGCATCTCTCCCTCCCCTTCAAGGGGAGGGCTGGGGAGGGGATGGGGGTCAATGGGGCATGTTTCATAATGCGGGGTGGCGATTCGCCATGCCCGTTAACGTGAAACAAATGCCGTTCGTGGTGAGCTTGTCGAACCATGAACGACGCTCGAAATGTCCTTCGACAAGCTCAGGACGAACTGATTCATTATTAGGGGTGGTGGTAAGCAACATGTCCGTTAACCAAAACGACCGGTGATGTAATCCTCGGTGCGCTTGTCTTTGGGCTTGATAAAAATTTCGTCGGTCGGGCCAAATTCGATCATCTCGCCCAGATACATGTAAGCGGTGTAATCGGACACCCGTGCGGCCTGCTGCATGTTGTGGGTCACGATCAAAATCGTCACCTTCTGTTTGAGTTCGTGAATCAGCTCCTCGATACTGGCCGTCGCAATAGGGTCCAGTGACGCGGTAGGCTCGTCAAACAACAGAATTTCCGGATCAGTCGCCAGCGCACGGGCGATACACAATCGTTGCTGCTGGCCACCCGACAAGGCAAATGCCATGTCGTGCAGACGATCCTTCACTTCGTTCCATAACGCCGCATTGGTCAGGGCTTCTTCGCATTTGTCGTCCAGTACCGAGCGTTTTTTAATACCACGCACCCGCTGTCCGTAGATGACGTTTTCATAGATCGACTTGGGAAACGGGTTCGGTTTCTGGAACACCATGGATAACCGCATACGCACCTCGATGGGGTCAACGCCCGGATCGAGCAGATTGGTGTTGTCGGGATACAGCACGATTTCACCTTCGTAGCGGTTGCCCGCATACAAATCATGCATCCGGTTGAAGGAGCGAAGCAGCGTGCTTTTGCCGCACCCAGAAGGGCCGATCAAGGCGGTCACCTGATTGTCACCCAGCACCAGATTGATGTCCTTCAAGGCGCGGGTGTGACCGTAGTAAAAGCTGAGATGGTGCGTCTCCGCTTTGATTCTGTGCGGCAGTTGGGGGAGTTTTTCACGGATCATGTCATCACCATTTCAGATTTTTGCGTAACCGGTAACGCAACCAGATGGCCAGGCCATTCATGGTCAGCGTCATCAGAACAAGGAGCGCGGAAGCCGCTGCGGCGTTGTGTTGAAAAGCAGCTTCAGGACGAGAAGTCCAACTGAATATCTGAATTGGCATCACGGTAAAGGGAGCCGATAACCATTCAAAGTTCAGATAGGGAGCCACGTCGGTCAAGGGGGGCGGTGGCAGGAACGCAATAAAAGTTAATGCGCCGATGGTGATGATCGGGGCCGTCTCACCAATGGCGCGGGACATGCCGATGATGATGCCCGTCAAAATGCCTGGGGTGGAATAGGGGAGGATGTGATGCTTGACGGCCTGCCATTGCGTCGCTCCCAGGGCGTAGGCTCCTTCTCGAATAATCTGCGGAATGGTGCGAATCGCCTCGCGGGTTGCCACGATCACCATCGGTAGAATCAATAAAGCAAGGGTTAGACCGGCAGTGCGGACACTTTGCCCCAGGTGGAAGGTATAGACGAACAGACCGAGAGCCAGCAGGCCATAGATGATGGAAGGAACCCCTGCCAGATTGTTGACGTTGATTTCAATCACATCGGTTATCCAGTGTTTGGGCGCGTATTCCTCCAACCAGACACCGGCCGCCACGCCGAGCGGCACCGCCACCACGGCAGTCACCAGCATCACCAGTCCGCTGCCCACCCAGGCCGAAAGTATCCCGGCTTTGCCTGCATGGCGCGAAGGAAAATTGGACAGAAAATCGGGATGAAAGCGCACCCAGCCGTCGATCAGCATATCGATCAACAAAGTGGCAA
This sequence comes from Rhodocyclaceae bacterium, assembly GCA_030689585.1. GTDB lineage: Bacteria > Pseudomonadota > Gammaproteobacteria > Burkholderiales > Rhodocyclaceae > Nitricoxidivorans. Next base: position 5,673 of record JAUYFZ010000277.1, read on the forward strand.
TGGTCATCAAGCCCAGTGCTAACGCTAGGATACCCAAAAGACCGAAGATCACATCCCAGCGTTTACGTTGGGTGATGTTGGCGCGAAGGCTAATGACTTCTGCGGAAGTTTTAAGAGGTCTCATTTCAATATCTCTCCCGATAACGACGTTGCAGCCAGAATCCGAAAATATTGAACACGAGCGTGAATAACATCAGCGTCAATCCGGCGGCGAAGATAGTGAGATAACCGGTGGAACCATGCGGTAAATCGCCCAATGCGACCTGCACGATGAATGAGGTGATGGTCGCTGCCGGTTCGCGGGGGTCCCAGACTAGGTTCGGTTGCATTCCTGCGGCCACGGCGAGAATCATGGTTTCCCCCACAGCGCGGGCGACCCCCAAAATGTAAGCCGCACCGATGCCAGAGATGGCAGCGGGGAAGATGACACGCAACGCTGTTTGCAGGCGCGTGGCCCCCATCGCATAGGAGCCTTCGCGCATCGCCATGGGAACGGCGCGCATGGCATCTTCGGATAACGAGCTCACGATGGGCGTAATCATGATGCCCATGACCAGTCCGGCAGAAAGCAGGTTAAAGCCGGGTAGCTCCGGCATCAAGTGCTGTAACAGGGGGGTAACGAACAACAGCGCGAAATAACCGAACACCACCGTGGGAATACTGGAGAGAAGTTCCAAAATCGGTTTGGCGATTTCACGATTGCGGGGAGAGGCGAATTCCGAGAGATAAATGGCAATGGTTGTCCCCAGCGGAATCGCCACGCCGAGTGCCACCAGGGAACTCACGGCAGTGCCGGAGAGCAGCACCATGATGCCGTAATGCGCATCATCGAACAGAGGTGTCCATTGGGTATCGGTCAGAAAATCGACGATCGATATCTGCTTGAAAAATTCGATGGATTCCGACACCAGCACATAGACGATGCCCAGCGTGATAAATACCGAGGCCGCCGCCGCCGCAAAGAGAACGGCTTCAATAAGGCGTTCACCAATATGGCGGCTAAGCCGCTTGGCGAGTCGGTCGCTGACAGGACGTGCGGCTAGGACAGGAGAATTTGAAAGGGAGGAATTCATATTTTTGATTGAAAACTCCGGAGCACACATGCGCTCCGGATTCCAAGTTTACTCTTACAACGATTAATGTTTACCTTCACGCGTCAGGAGTTCGGCCAAATCAACCCCAACTTCCGCCTTGCCACCGAAACCCGTTCCGAGTTTTTTGGCGGAAAAGTTTTTCAGGGCTTGATCGTAATGTGCCTTGGACAAAGGAACATAGCCGACTTCCTTCGTCAGCTTAGGGGCGTGCTGCAAGTAATACTGAACAAACTCTTGAACCTCGGCACGCGCCATGGCCTTTTCGCTGACATAAATAAAGATCGGACGAGCCAGCGGCTGATAAGTGCCATCCATCACCGTTTCCAGGGAAGGAGAAACGGCTTTGGTGCTGCCCTTGTTGATGATGGGCACGGCTTTCAGCTTGTCCTTGTTTTCTGCGTAATACGCCATGCCAAAGTAGCCCAACGCATTGGCATCACGGGAAACCCCTTGCACCAGCACGTTGTCATCTTCTGACGCGGTGAAGTCGCCCCGGCTGGATTTTTCCTTGCCGTTAATGGCATCGGTGAAGTAATCAAAGGTACCCGAATCAGCACCAGGGCCATACAGTTTGAATGTGGCATCGGGCCAAGCCGGATTGATCTGGTTCCACTTGGTGATCTTGCCTTGAGCGGCAGGTTCCCACATGGCCTTGAGTTCTTCAACCTTGAGTTCTTTGATCCAGGTGTTTTTCGGGTTGATGACGACCGTCAGCGCATCAAAAGCTACGGGCAGTTCAACGTACTTAATACCCGCTTCGGCGCACAGCTTCATCTCTTTTTCGAGAATGGGACGGGACGCATCGGAAATGTCCGTGTCGCCACGGCAAAACTTCTTGAAGCCGCCACCCGTGCCGGAAATGCCAACCGTTACCTTGATGGCGTTCTTTTTGGATTTCTGAAATTCCTCGGCGACTGCCTCGGAAATGGGATACACGGTGGATGAGCCGTCAATTTTGACGATTTGCGCCCAAGCAGGCAGGGCAACCGTCATCAGACCGGCGGCGGTAAGTGCGAGTGAAATACGGGTAAAACGCATAACGATCTCCAAGGGAAAGTAAGGGGAGCCGTCATAGTAGAAATCAAATGTGACGGGATGATGACAAAGGATAACGCAGCCGATAAACCAAGGGGGTACTGATTTAACGTGAAACACATTCCCCATCCCCCTCCCGGCCTCCC
>JAUYFZ010000279.1 GCA_030689585.1 Rhodocyclaceae bacterium
TGGTCAGTGAAGCCACCTCATTCGCCGCCTCTTCCAGAATGGATGTCATGGTGACATCGCCGATCATGGCATCGATATGGGCCGTATTCCCTTCACGGCTTTCATTGACCAGTTGTCGGAAAGGAGATTCCACCGGAGACAACCGGTCCGCCAGCAACAACGTACCCCCCATCGTATTGGGTGGCAAAGCCAGATAACCCGCCCAATAAGCTTCGATAGCCTCTACGACAGAATCTGGAACGGCCAACACCTTAAGGACGGCACGCCCTACAAGGGCCTGACCTTCATTTTCCCATTCAGCCATGCCCGTTTCCAGAAGGCCGGGGTATTCCTTGGCACAAGACAACAACCAAAAAGCACCCACTTCATGGATAACCCCAGAGAAGAAAGCAGTTTCAGGGTCGACATGCGCGACACGTTTGGCAATCACTTGAGCCAACGCCGCCACATGCGACGTGTGCTCCCACATCTTGGTTGCCATATCCCGATAAACCGACGGCATCGCCGCGCCACTGCCCATCAACCGCATCAACTGCGCTGCGGCCAACGATTTGACGGTTCGAAACCCAAGCCGGTTGACCGCTAAACGCACATCGGTAATTGTTTTGCCTGAACTGTTAAACGCAATGGCATTGGCAACCGCCACCACACGCGCCGACAACAACGGGTCCGCAGAAACCAACTTCGCCGCTTTGTCGATATGGCAATCGGGATCATCCAAGGCTCGCTGAACGCGAAGCGTCACACTCGCATTGGTCGGAAACGTTAAATCCCCCTTCTCCGTGCGAGCGGCGATCAATCTGAAAGCATCCATGTTATCCATAGTCATCTCCGTATTGCGGATCCATTGCGTGAGCGCGGCGTAACCACTTCAGCCCGACTTTAGCATCCCGGCGCGTTCCTTGCCCATAAAAATAACAGAATCCCACGCTGTACATGGCATAAGCCTCTTCGTGTTGATCGAGTGCTTGCTCATACCAACGTAGAGCCTCCCGATAATTGCACGCCATCCCCCAACCGAAATAATACATATCGGCCAAGGCAATTTTGGCATCGAACAAGCCGGTTGCTTTTCGAAACCAGCGGGCCGCCTCGTTGAAATCCTGCGCCACCCCCACGGCATCCCTGTAACACTCTCCGAGTATCAATGCCGCCCGACGGTGTCCCAAACAAGCCGCCTTGCGATAACCATCGACCGCCTCCGCAAAATTTTCTCCGTGGAAATGACGCTCTCCTTCGGAAAACCAATAACGTTCCAGTTCTCCTAGCGCAGAAGTCCACCCCCCCTCGGCGGATTTCCGTAACCATGACTCAGCTTGATCGAGGTCAGCGGGGATGCCCGTGCCATAAAGCAGGCATCGTCCCAATTCAGCCTGACCGTGCACATCACCGGCCAAGGCCGCTCGACGATAATAATCAACCGCCTTTGCAAAATCACCCGACATTTCATGACATTCACCCAACCACACATCACCTTGGGGATCACCCGCTTCTGATGCACGGGCATACCACGAAAAGGCCAATGATTTATCTTCAGCCACCCCCTCGCCACAACGATAGCAATGCCCCACCTTGAGCCGTGCACGAGCATGACCCTGTCGTGCGGCTTGTCGCCACCAGCGCAATGCTTCACGTATATCCTGTGCTAGCGCATGGTGTTCGCCCAGTTCGAAAGCCGCCTCACGGTTTCCTTTCTCAGCAGCTTTGACAGTCCAATCCAACCCGACGGATAACTGCCTAGGAACGCCAAAACCAAAGGTATGGCACAACCCCAAGCAAAACATCGCTTTCTCGCTACCCTGTTCTGCCGCTGCCTGCCACAACCGTGCAGCGGCAACCGGATCATCGGAAACACCCCGACCAAAGAAATGACACCACGCCAAAAGATTCAACGCACGCGGACGATCCGTGATGGGAGTTAACAAACGCACCGTCTTCGCATAATCCTGTGGCAAATCAATCCCATGGTAGTAACGCCACGCCAATTCCATCTGTGCATCCACATTCCCCCCCGTGGCCATACGTTTCAGATCGGAGAGCGGCACATTTCGCCAAAAATCGTCCGGCGGCCCCAAAAGATCCAGCCCCTGAAAAGCACCGCGTTCGATCAAACTGCTCTCGATAACCTCTCGAAGCAGAAGTGCCGATGGTTTGATGGGAACCAGTGCAAAAGGTTTGGAAGGGGGGATGGTCACGATTGTTCAACGCAAAAAGTTTGACGAATACTACCTGACTCGTCTATCATGCGCGCCTTCCAATTCCTCGATAGCTCAGTCGGTAGAGCGCCGGACTGTTAATCCGTAGGTCCCTGGTTCGAGCCCAGGTCGAGGAGCCAAATTTACTTGAACGGTGGGGTGTCCATTGTCCGGTAATACTTTCGGAACCCTGTTCCGCGTTACCTCTTTCGGTGAATCCCACGGGCCTGCGATTGGCTGCGTGGTGGATGGCTGCCCTCCGGGCTTGGATTTGTGCGAAAACGACATTCAATCCGAACTGGATCGCCGGAAACCGGGCACCTCGCGCCACGTGACGCAACGCCGTGAACCGGACAGGGTGGAAATACTCTCCGGCGTGTTCGAAGGCCAAACGACCGGCACCCCCATTGGCCTGTTGATACGCAATCAGGATCAAAAAAGCCACGATTACGGCTCGATTGCACAGACCTTTCGCCCGGGTCATGCTGATTACACTTACCTGCAAAAATATGGCCTTCGCGATTATCGCGGCGGTGGACGGGCCAGTGCCCGCGAAACTGCGGTGCGGGTTGCCGCCGGTGCGATTGCTCGAAAATGGCTACGCCAACGCTATGGCATCGAAATCTGCGGATGGATGAGTCAACTCGGCCCGCTCGACATTCCCTTTCTGGATGCCTCTGCCATCGCATCCAACCCGTTTTTCGCCCCCAATGCGGCCATGGTTCCGCAACTGGAAAGTTACATGGATGAACTACGTCAGGCAGGAGATTCTGTGGGAGCACAAATTACCGTCACGGCCACGAACACGCCGGTCGGCTGGGGCAATCCGGTCTATGACCGGCTCGATGCGGACATCGCCTACGCCATGATGGGCATCAATGCGGTTAAGGGCGTTGAAATAGGAGCCGGATTCGCTTCCGTTACGCAGCGCGGCAGCGAACATGGTGATGAAATGACCCCTGCCGGATTTGTCACCAACCATGCCGGAGGCATTCTGGGCGGACTATCCACCGGGCAAGACATCGTGGTCAACATCGCCATCAAACCGACCTCCAGCATCCGCATCCCCCGTCGATCCATCGACTTAACAGGGCAGGCCACCACCGTCGTCACAGAGGGTCGCCATGACCCCTGCGTGGGCATTCGCGCAACCCCCATCGCCGAGGCCATGTTAGCCTTGGTCCTCATCAATGCCGCGTTACAACATCGCGCCCAATGCGGCGATGTGCAGTATCCTCTGACACCCATCTAACTCGCATAGTCGCCAAGCCCACCCTTGTTCCATGAAATACGTTAAATGCCATTAAACACCCGCCCCTTCGCCCCCCTCTCAGGGGATTCTAATCGGCTCGCTACGCTCGATTATTACGGGGTACTTCGAACGAGTTATTTCACGTTAACGGGCATGGCGAATCGCCACCCCGCATCATGAAACATGCCCCATTGACCCCCATCCCCTCCCCAACCCTCCCCGTGAAGGGGAGGGAGTTAATCTCCTCCCCCTTGAAGGGGAGGGAGAGATGCTCCTCCCCCTTCAAGGGGGAGGCTGGGAGGGGGATGGGGAATGTATTTCACGTTAAATAAAGGAGTTTTCACCCATGCCTATCGATCACCATGATCTGCAACATGAATTTCCGGAATTCATCGAAACCATGGACGCACTCAAAAAGGCGAATAGCTATTTCTCCGGACTCTTTGCACGTTACAACCGACTGACCGGCAAGGTTGAAAACCTAGAAGAGCACGACATGCCCGTGGCGGATTTTACGATTGAAGACATGAAGAAACAGCGCGTCAAACTGAAGGATGAGATCTATCACCTGCTCCTCGCTTTTCAGGCCGGGCAGCAACACGGCGGAGGTTAATTGCGGTCCCTCTCCGCTTGGTACTTCTTCTACTTCGCCTTTGTCGGCATCTTCGCGCCCTACTTCGCGCTGTATCTGAATCACCTGCACCTCTCGGCCTGGGATATCGGGGTATTAACCGCCCTGATGCCCGTCATGCGGCTGCTGGCCCCTGGGCTTTGGAGCTTGATTGCAGATCAGGTCGGGCGGCGAGCTGTCGTGGTGCGCACCGCAGCAACCTTAGCGGCCGTCAGTGCCTTAGCCCTGCTTCTGGTACGAGATTTTTGGGGATTGTTTTTTGCTTTAAGCCTCATCGCCTTCTTCTGGAGTGCCTCGCTCCCCCTCGTCGAAGCCATCACGCTCGGCCATTTACATGACCGTTCTGACCGTTACGGTCGCATCCGTATAGGCGGTTCGGTCGGGTTCATCGTCGCCGTGCTAGGCGCGGGAGCCTTGCTCGATGTCGTCTCGGTTGAGCACATGCCAGCCCTCATCTTGTTACTCCTAATAGGATTAGCGATCTGTGCCTGGTTAGTACGCGATCCACCGCCGAGCAACAGAGTCCATCACCGGGATCATGTCCCCCTGAAAGTCGCCCTAGGTCGCACAGAAGTACGTGCTTTTCTGGCTGCTGGTTTTTTCATGTCGGCAGCCCACGGCCCTCTTTACGTTTTCTATTCCCTTCACCTCGTCAATCACGGATACGACAAGACGACGATTGGATTGCTGTGGTCGCTCGGTGTCATTGCAGAAATCATCGCCTTCGCTTATATGCCCCGCCTGATGCGGTTAACCACCCTTCGAACGATTCTGCTGGCCTGTTTCGCCCTCGCTGTCCTGCGCTTTCTGCTGATCGGCTGGACTCCCGATATTCCTTTTCTGTTATTGATGGCCCAACTGTTGCATGGCGTGACCTTCGGTGCCTACCATGCCGCCTCAGTGGCCACCCTTCACCAGTGGTTTCCCCCCCGACATCAAGCCCATGCCCAAGCACTCTACGGTAGCCTCACCTTCGGTGCAGGAGGCATTTTGGGCAACATTGCCAGCGGCAGCACCTGGGATGCCTTAGGGGCCACCTTTACCTATTCGATGGGAGCCGCCTTTGCCGCATTCGGTCTACTGCTCATCTGGAAAGGACTTCGATGAACCGGCTCTATGTGGTTTGTAGTGGGTAATCGAAGCGGTTGTTGCGGCCTC
>JAUYFZ010000301.1 GCA_030689585.1 Rhodocyclaceae bacterium
CAACCCTCCCCTTGAAGGGGAGGGAGAGATGCTCCTCCCCCTTGAAGGGGAGGGAGAGATGCTCCTCCCCCTTCAAGGGGGAGGCTGGGAGGGGGATGGGGAATGTGTTTCACGTTAACGAATGCTGGGATCTGTCTTTGGCATACGACCTGCTGCCTCAAATGAACGGGACCGGCGTTCAGGGGTTGCCGGTCGGTCGAAAAAAAGCATCATGAATAACTTTCCCACGGCCAACCTGCTCACTCGTAGCCTTAAAAACATTTGGCATCCTTGCACCCAGATGAAGCATCATGCTTTGGCAACCCATGACTCCAACGATAACCTGCCCCTGTTGCCCATCGCTCGCGGCGAAGGCGCGTGGCTTTATAGCACCGATGGTCGTCGCTGGATGGATGGCATCAGCTCTTGGTGGGTCAATCTTTTTGGTCATTGCAACCCACGCATTAACGCAGCAATCATTGACCAACTAGAACGACTGGAACACGTCATGTTGGCAGGAGCCACGCATGAGCCTGCTGTACTTCTGGCTGAACGTTTGTCTGAACGCACCAAGAACAAATTAGGACACTGTTTCTACGCCTCCGATGGGGCTTGTGCTACAGAAATCGCCCTCAAGATGTCCTTTCATTATTGGCGCAATACCCATCAACCTTTGAAGCGGAAATTTCTTTGTCTGGCCGGTGGCTATCATGGCGAAACGTTAGGCGCGTTGTCCGTCACCGATGTGCCGATCTTTCGGGATGCTTATGAACCGCTGTTATCCACGTCTACCGTACTTCCTGCGCCCAACGCTTCTCACGCAAGTGACGCAATAGACGCATTAGCTGCCCATCTTACCGCTCATCATGCGGAAACAGCGGCCTTGATTCTTGAACCCTTGGTGCAGTGCGCTGCCGGGATGATCATGCACGATGCGGAATACCTTAGATGCGCCCGTGCGCTATGCGATAAATATGCCGTTCATCTCATCTGCGATGAAATCGCTGTCGGTTTTGGACGAACGGGGACTTTTTTTGCACACGAACAAGCCGGTATCACCCCAGATTTTCTGTGTCTTTCCAAAGGCATTTCAGCCGGTTATTTACCGTTATCCGCCGTGCTCACCCAAGAACACATTTATCAAGCTTTCTTTGACGATGCAACCGCTCAAGGCTTTCTTCATTCACATTCTTACACCGGCAACGCTTTAGCGTGTCGTGCCGCGCTGGCGAGTTTAGATATTTTCGACGAGGACGATATATTGGCAAAAAATCGCCTTCGATCCGATCGAATCAATACACAATTAGCCCCACTCCTCACCCATCCCGCCGTTTCAAATTACCGTCGTTGCGGCATGATCTTCGCCTTCGATGTTAATTCCGATGCCGGATTTAATCGCCGTTTTTATCGCGCCGCATTAGAGCGCGAAGTTTTATTGCGTCCCATTGGCAACACGGTCTATCTGATGCCGCCCTATATTCTGACCGATGAAGAAATCGATTTTCTTTGCCATGCCACGCTGAATGCTTTGAAGGCAGCCTTATGAATCCTGACCTGTTGCGCCACCGTCGTATTACCGGTTCGCCTTGTGGAACAACCCTGTTGATTGATGGAAGAAAAGTTCTCTCTTTTGCCTCCAATGACTACCTAGGGTTGGCCGCCGATTCACGACTGATCGAAGCCTTGGCCGAAGGTGCTCGTCAATGGGGGGCTGGTTCGGGTGCATCTCATTTTCTCGGCGGACATTTTCAACCGCATCAAAAATTAGAAGAGCGATTAGCCGCTTTCGTAGGAGCCGAACGTGCCTTGCTGTTTTCCACCGGTTATCTGGCTAACCTAGGGGTTATCCCCGCATTGGTCGGGCGACACGAAACTATTTTCGCCGACCGATTGAATCACGCCTCATTGATTGATGCCGTGCGCCTTTCCGGTGCAAAGAGCCGCCGCTATCCGCATCTGGATTTGTCTGCATTGTCGACATTGGTCACCGCACACCCCCCAACCCTTATCGTCACCGATGCCGTATTCAGCATGGAGGGCGACATTGCACCCTTGCCAGAATTACTCGCCCTGGCCAACCAACACAACGCCTATCTTTTGGTCGACGATGCCCACGGCTTTGGTGTTCTCGGCAAACAAGGACGAGGAACGCTGGCTCATTTCAATCTAACGACACATGACCGATGGCCACTCGTGAATAATGAAACCACTCGTCAGGCGGTCATGGGTTGTTCCACGCTAACACCTCATGGAAAATGTCTTCTCATGGGCACGCTAGGTAAAGCCGCCGGAATTTCCGGTGCCTTCGTGGCAGGGGATGCCAGCGTCATTGAAGGGTTGATTCAAAACGCCCGCACCGCCATTTACACCACGGCAGCCCCACCTCATTTGGCTCACGCATTACTGACCAGCCTCGACATCCTCGAAGAAAGTGATGATCGACGCGCTCATCTGCGTCATTTAATCCAACAACTCCGCGCAGGTCTCGCCCCGATTTGCAAGCGCACAGGCTGGAAGTTACTTCCGTCGGAAACGCCCATTCAACCTCTTGTCATCGGTGGAAATCAGGAGACGCTGACCGTCGCCAACACCTTGTTAGAACAAGGCATCTGGGCACCGGCCATTCGTCCTCCGACAGTGCCAAACGGTCAGGCACGGTTGCGGATTTCGTTATCCGCCGCACACCGCGAAGAAGAGGTGGCGCGTCTTGTAAATGCCTTGACTACCTATGCTGATAAGGCCCCGGATCAATCGCCGATGCCCGACCGCTGAGAAGATCCGCCAACAGCTTGCCGGAACCGCAAGCCATCGTCCAGCCCAGAGTGCCATGCCCCGTGTTGATCCAAAGGTTGTCATATCGAGCAGGTCCGACAAGGGGCACATTGCCCGGTGTTGAAGGACGCAACCCCGCCCAGAAATCGACAGGGCGACCTTCCAGTGAAGGAAATAACGCAATGATCCTTCGCATCAGCGTCTTGCAACGCGCCGCATCGAGTGTGGTGTCATAACCCATAAATTCAGCCATACCCGCTACCCGCAATCGGTTTCCCAATCGGGAGAAAACAAGCCGGACTTCATCATCGGTCAAACTGACGATGGGGGCATTTTCCATCTCAGAATCCAGCGGAATCGTGACTGAGTAACCTTTAGCCGGAAATACAGAAAGTCGAACACCTAACGGACGCAGCATCGGTGACGAGAAACTGCCCAGAGCGACCACATAGGCATCGGCCCTGACACATTCCCCTTCCGATAATTGCACACCGGTAATGGCACACCCATCGCTTGACAATGCTTTCACCGTGCATCCATACCGAAAAACAACACCGCGCTCAATGCAATGTTTTTCTAACATTTGCACAAACTTTCTGGCATCACCCGATTCATCTTGCGGCGTGAAAGTGCCTCCGACGATGGGGATCATCGACTGCC
>JAUYFZ010000304.1 GCA_030689585.1 Rhodocyclaceae bacterium
CCCCAACCCTCCCCTTGAAGGGGAGGGAGACTGTCATGTCCTCCCCTTGAAGGGGAGGGAGACTGTCAAGTCAGCGATCTGGCATGTCACCCACTACAAACCACATAGAGCCGAGCCTTCTTGTGGTGACCTGTGGCATAACGTCACACGCGACGCTGTGTCGCACTTTTCCGCTGTGGACGACAGTTAGTATCCGGCCCATCATTTTTTGGGAGAACCCTGTATGAACACGCGCCACACCCCGCTCTGCCTACTTTTTGCTGCCGCTTTCCCCGCATGGGCGCAAAGCAGTCCTACCCTGTTTTCCGAGGTGGTCGTGACCGCCCCACAAATGCGCGATCCGCTGGTTGTTGTCAACGACCCCAAAGCACCGCAAGTTCCAGTACCCGCGAATGATGGCGCGAGTTTTCTCAAGAACATTCCGGGATTTTCTGTCACCCGCAAGGGCGGCACCGATGGCGATCCGGTATTGCGTGGTTTAGGCGGTTCCCGTCTGCCCATTCTGCTCGATGGCATGGATTTTCATGGCGGCTGCGGCCAGCGTATGGACCCACCCACTGCCTATGTGGTCCCCGAAACTTTCGACAGCGTAACCGTCATCAAAGGTCCGCAAACGGTCGCTTACGGTAACGGCAATTCTGCCGGTGTCGTGCTGTTCGAGCACGACCGCACGGCGATGCAAGCTGAAAAATCTGCCAGTGCCAGCCTGATGGCCGGCTCTTGGGGACGTGCCGACGGAGTGGCGACAGCAAAACTGGTCACCGATAACCTGCATCTGGAAGGCACGCTGACCCACGCTGAATCCGATGATTACAAGGATGGAGCGGGTACAAAGGTTCACTCCTCCTATGAGCGGCAAAGTGCCTCGTTTCAAGCCGGTTTTCGTCCGGATGCCAGCAGCTATATCGGTCTTGATTACATCACCAGCAAAGCCGGAGCAGACTATGCCGACCGAAGCATGGACGGCGTGAAATTTGACCGCGATAGCTATGGACTCACTTTTGAGAAAAAGAACCTATCGCCGCTGGTTGGTAATCTCTCTGCCCGCGTTTATCACAGCTACATCGATCATGTGATGGATAACTACACTCGGCGAACAAAACCAGCAGGTAATTACACCGCCAGCAACCCTGATCGTGAAACCGATGGCGCACGCGCTGCTATTGATCTGAATCTCAATACACAAACAACTTTGAAGTTGGGTGCCGACTGGCGAGACGATGTCCATACACTTCGTTATTTGAATGGAGTCGCCATGGGTGCCGCAACGATGGCAAATCCATACGACCGTTACGCACGACAGAAAGATTACGACAGCACTACAACGGGAGTGTTCGGTGAAATGACCTATCGATTTGCTCAGGATCACCGTCTAATTGGCGGATTACGCCACGACAAATGGGAAGGCAACCGTTTCACAATCAATGCAACCTCCTCAACTCCAATGGTTTCCGCAAGCCGCAACCTCCATGCATGGTTTGGTCGTTATGAGCAAGAAGTATCAAAGGCTGCCACCACCTACATCGGCCTGGGGCACAACGAACGTCCGATGGACTATTGGGAAGCCGCCGGTAAAGGCGGGCTTTCCGCCACCAGCAATTTGAATCCAGAAAAAACCACGCAACTGGATGCGGGGCTTCTCTGGAAAAGCGAGACGATGAAAGGTTCCATCTCTGCTTACTACGCCAAGGTCAATGACTACATGCTGGTCACTTGGACCAGCGGCGCGGATTCAGGTTTACCAAACGGCACCGTTGCCAGCAAAGATGCGACTCGTTACGGCACGGAAGCCGATATCGCTTACAAGCTCTCCAATGCCCTCACCTTCCGGGGCAACCTAGCTTATGTTCATGCCGACAACGACACCGATAGCAAACCACTGGGTCAGACACCCCCACTGGATGTCAAGCTAGGGCTTGACTACAAAACCGGCGCGTGGACCTTCGGCGGCATGGCACGTCTGGTCGCCAAACAGGATCGATTCGATCTCAACAAAGGCAACATCGTTGGTGGCGACTTGGGCGCAACACCGGGATTTGGCACGCTGGCATTGAACGGCAGCTATAAACCCAAGCGGGGCATGCTCGTCAGTGCCGGAATCGACAACCTGCTCGACAAAGCCCATGCCGAACACATCAGCCGCACCGGCTCTCCTGATGTGACCGGCTACACGACCACCAACACCCGCACCAATGAACCCGGGCGATTTGTCTGGGTGAAAGCGACCCTAGCACTCGACTGATGCAGGTCGATTGATTTAAGCAACCACCATGGGACTCTTCTTTCCAAATTGCGGAACTTCATATTGCAATACGGGCAGTCAGAAACTCTCTTTTGCTGGAGTAACGGCGGGGCATATTGCGCTATTTGGGTTGCTGGCACTCGTCGTTCCTGCGGAGCATCTTACCGACTTAGTGCGGCCATTTACTGCACGGTTGATTGAGTCAACACCCGAAATACCTCCCCCACCACCCAAACAAAAGCCACAGAAAGTACCACCACTGACCCCGTTGCCCCTACTGGTTGCGGCACCCACGCCTACGCCGACACCACAAGTCATTCCATTCACCGTAGCCCCGCAGGCTCCTGCGCCACCAGCCCCCCCGCCCCTCGCTGCGATGCCGGTGGCGGAAGCCCCCGTTATCGTTGTAGCTGCCCGCTTCGATGCCGATTATCTGGATAACCCGAAACCCCTCTATCCGCAGGCTTCTCGCAGACTTAACGAAGAGGGGCGAGTCCTGTTACGTGTTCGCGTGAGTGCCGCTGGCACGGCCGAAAGCGTTGAGGTCAAGCACAGCAGTGGCTTTCAACGACTCGACCAAGCCGCCATCGATGCGATTACGCGCTGGCGTTTTGTGCCGGCACGGCGCGGCAGCGAAATGATTGCCGCGTGGGTGCTCGTCCCCATCACTTTCAACTTACAAGGTTAATAATCTCCATGCAATCTGAAATCGGCTTACTTCACTTCTGGCAACAGGGCGATTTGCTCACCCATTCTGTGGCGATTTTATTACTGCTGATGTCCATCGCCAGTTGGTCACTGACCGTTACTCGATTTATCCAGCAACTCCGCTTCAACCGCACCATGGAGACCGTTCTCACCTCATTCTGGGCGGCGACAAGCATCACCCTCGCCCTGGATGAGATCAAGCAAAAAGACAAAACAGGCGTATTCGCGGGGTTGGCGCAGGCCGGTGTCTTAGCTTCTCAAGCCCATCAAAACCATGCAGAACGAGGTATCGGTGCTGGAGTCAGTCTGAGCGAAACACTCACCCGCGCCTTGCGCAACCAGATCGTCCGCTCTCAGGTGGGCATCGAATCGGGGCTGACATTTCTCGCCTCTGTCGGTGCCACCGCGCCCTTCATCGGACTCTTCGGCACCGTCTGGGGCATCTATCACGCGCTCGTCGCTTTATCGGGTTCAACCCAGGTCGTGCTCGACAAAGTCGCCGGTCCGGTCGGCGAGGCACTCATCATGACCGCCGCTGGTCTCTTCGTGGCCATCCCCGCCGTGCTGGCCTACAACGC
>JAUYFZ010000009.1 GCA_030689585.1 Rhodocyclaceae bacterium
GTGATTGCTTTCGACGGGAATCACGCCCAGTGAGAGGCTGACGAGAGGCACAAAGACTTTTTCACTTTGGCGATTCTCGGCGACGTAGCCGCCTCGCAGTCGGTCGGTGGCATTAAAGAAAGTGACGACCTGAGTCGCAAAATAATCGAGGATACGTTGGCAACGTATTTCCCAATCTTCGCTTCCAAAAAGCACCAAAAAATCATCGCCGCCGATGTGACCAATAAAATCCTGGGTGGGATGCGTATGCGAACGAAGAACCGCCGCCAGCAGTTTAATTAAATCATCCCCACGCGAGTATCCGTAAGCATCGTTGTAAGGCTTGAAATTGTCGAGATCGCAATAACAGGCGTGGAAATTTATCCGTTCCGCCAGCCAATTATCGATGTTCTTGTTCAGGGGTACATTCCCCGGCAGATCAGTGAGTGGATTGGCGTGTCGCGCCGCTTCGATTTGAAGACGTGTCATCTCGCGCACGACATCGTGACCGCTGCCAAAACCGAGATAATGATCCCCGTCGACGATAAGAAAACCATCGGTCAGATGATGCCGATCTCCTTCGGACAGCATGAAACTTAACTCCTGAAGCGTGCTGTCTTTTTGTACGACTAGTGGGTTGGAATCCATCACCATGGTGCAGGGTTTGCGACCATACAGTTCGCGCCGGAAAGGCCGTGCGTAGCGGTCGATCATGCTCATGCGGCTAATTAATCCGACCGGCGTGCCGTCATCTAGAACAGGCAGGCTTTGGAGCTGAGAATGGTTCTCGAAAATGACATAAACCTCTTCGGTCGTCGTTTCTATACTGACAACGGGAACATCTCGTATCAGCGTCGAGACACTGGGCGTGTGATTGCACATTCCTTTATGAACGCGTGCCATCTCCAGTTCGTGTAATTGATGAACGAGATCTTCGGGTAATAAGGGCAGGGGATGTGTCAGGGGGTGGGCAAAAAAATAACCTTGCCCTAGGGCAATGCCGCTGCCATGAACATGCTGCATTTCAGCGGATGTTTCTATGCCTTCCGCGATCACTGAGGAACCTGATTTACGGGCAATCTCTTGAATAGATCGTAAAAATTGTTGCTTGATGACATCGTTTTCTACGCTGGCCACGAAATGCTTGTCGATCTTGACAAATTCCGGACTTAATTCTGACCAGAGGCGCAGACTGGAAAACCCCTGCCCCAAATCATCAATAGCGATTGAAAAACCCATGCGACGATAATGTTGTACCGCCTCTCGCATCAATTCAAACTCGAAGGTCGGCTGGTTTTCGGTGAGTTCAATCACGACCCGCGAAGGATCAATCCCCAGCGAATGGATGAACCCCAGCGTTTCTCCCTTACGTGCGCCCTGTTTCAACAGGCAGGCTGGGCTGACGTTAAGAAACAATCTCGCGGGCAGGTTCTGTAACTTGAACTGTTCCAGTGTGATTTGACGACACAAATGCTCGACCTCTTCGCCCATATCGCACGCCTCGGCTGCTTCAAAAAGATGCAGGGGGGAATGAAGGGAAGTGTCTAAGGGACCACGAATCAACCCTTCGAAGCCAAATATCGTGCCCCGCTTCATGTCGATGATCGGCTGGAATACGGCAGAAAGATCGCGACGAGCGATGATTTTCTGAAGTTGCTTCTCCGTATCTTGTGCGGATTCATGGAGCGAATGCTCATGGACGAAATGCCCATGAGGACGAGAAACAACGCGGTGTTTGTAATGGTTCTGGCGAAGCTCCAACGCCAGTTGGCTATTGGTCATCATGATGGCGGACCGATGAATTCAAGAAGGAACCATTCTGTCCGGCGAATATGACAACACGATGACGTGCGCGGTGCGACCTGGACTCCGATGTCACATTTCCGCAACATTTCGCTGGCAAGGTGTGCCCATGCAAACCACATTCCCCTCCCCGTCCCCGCAGAAATTGAACCGCCCCTTGCGGGTCTTGATGCTCTCTGATGTCTATTTTCCGCGTATCAATGGCGTGTCGACGTCCATCGAAACGTTTCGAACAGACCTGCAACAACACGACGTGGACGTGGATCTCATTGCGCCTCACTACCCCGCCCCCCATCCTGATTGTGCGACGGTGCGGGTGGCTTCTTCGCGATTGCCTTTCGACCCAGAAGATCGGCTGATGCATTGGCCGACCCTCAAACGCGCCACCGATGAATTAGAAGGATTGCGTTTTGATTTGATTCATATCCAAACCCCCTTTGCCGCGCATTACGCAGGGGTTCGCATGGCGCGGCGATGTAACGTGCCCGTGATGGCCACCTACCATACCCATTTTGAAGAATACATTCATCACTACCTGCCCTTCTTGCCTCGCGCCTGGCTTGCCGCGGCCGCACGGCGAATGGCCACGCACCAGTGCAACGCGTTGAACGCCGTGGTCGTGCCTTCGCAGGCCATGCACGAAACACTCACAAATTACGGCGTGAGCACCCCGCTCCACGTTTTGCCTACCGGCATTCCGGTCGGAAATTTCGGCGGCGGTGATGGGGCGCGATTTCGTGCTCGTTACCATATTCCTTTGGATCGCTCGGTGGCGTTATTTGTGGGTCGGGTGGCGTATGAAAAAAATATCGGTTTCTTGATTGATGCCTTGCGCACTGCCGTGAAATTGCAGCCTAATCTACTGTTGATGATTGCCGGTGAAGGCCCTGCTTTGCCGGCCTTGCGTCGTCAAGTCAAATCTTGTGGCCTAGAAAATCATGTGTGTTTTGTGGGCTATCTGGATCGAAAGACAGAATTGCCCGATTGCTATGCGGCGGCTGATGTGTTTGTTTTTGCCTCGCTCACCGAAACACAAGGGCTGGTGTTGATCGAAGCCATGGCCGCAGGGCTTCCTGTTTTTGCCTTGGCCGCCATGGGAACTTGCGACATTCTGAAACCGCAACGAGGCGCCGTGATCGCTTCCAAGGATCCCATCGCGTTTGCTCATGGGCTGGTCATGCTGATCAGCAACCGATATCGCTTGAATACCCTATCGGCCGAAGCCCGCGATTACGCCCTCGAATGGGCCGCACCGGAACGTGCCAAGCATCTTGCGGGGTTGTACCGTTCGTTGATTGGATGCAACGTATGAGGCGCAACCCATGTTGAAAAAATTGACCTCTCCGGTGGTGGATCTGATGCATCGGCTCTCTTTTCAACACAAATTCATGCTGGCTGGAACCGTGATGGCATTGGCGACGACCGTCGCACTCGTACCAGGATTTTTACAGATGTTGAGTGACTATCAAGGAATCGTCAACCGTCAGCAAGGCACCTTGCTTATTTCGGAAACCATTGGAATTATGACGCGGGTGAGTGAGCATCGTCAGGCCAAACTGCTGGCTTTGCGAGGCGTGGCCTCTCTCGATGAAAGCCAGCAGTCCTCCTTATCAACCGACATAGACAGGCGGTTGGAGAATCTTTTGCAACACCCGTCTAAGGTCAAATCAAATACCGGAGCACTGTGGAGCGAGATTAAAAACCGTTCTTCTGGCCGTTACAACCCTAATCAAGCAAATGCAGATTACAGCGAATTATTGCTGGCATTACAAGAACAGGTGACGGCGATGGCCATTGCTTCCGGCCTCGCACACGATACCGATCAGTCGATGACGTTTCTCTCCGAACTTTTGGGCCACCACCTGCCTGAATTGATCGTTCATGTGAGTGATGCCAGTAGTTACGGGATTTTAGCCGCCACAAAAACCATCAACGATGAAGATCGGCAGCGATTAGGGTATCTCAGTCGTCGTCTGGTGGAGATCGTCGACCGCGTTGTTCGGAATGGGCAGGGAGAAGACGGCCAGCCCACCGAAGCCACCACACCGTTGTCTGCCTCCATTCCGTTGTTTGCCAATTTGCTGATAAATCGAAATGTGCTGTATCCAGACGTTGGCATGACCAGTGATGAACTGACACAAATACGGCTTCCTGCGAACAAGGCTTTGGAAAAGCTAACGCAAACCACGGTGGACACCTTGACGGCTCGCCTGGCACAGCAGCATCAGGACATGAAGTTGTTTTTTGATATTCAACTCATCGCGATTGCCGCCATCCTGATCGTTGCGGTGTATGTGTTTTATGGGTTCTGGCACGCCTCGAAAGAAACCATTGATAACATCGTGGCGACCACCGAACACCTCATCTCAGGAGATCTCAACGCAAAAATCGACGTGCGTTCCCGTGATGAATTATTCGAGATTGCCGAACGGTTCAATCAGTTGGCAGACACCTTGCGAACCACCATCGGGCATATTGCCCATCACAGCGAAGATGTGGGAAATATGGCCGGACGGCTGCATTGTTCAGCGGCTATGGTTATTCAAAATACGGAGGTGCAGGCGAAATCTGCCACGGCTACGTCAGTTTCCATGCAACAAATCGCCGCAGGGTTGGCCTTTGTCAAAGAGACGGCGGCGGATCTTGCGCAAGCGGCAGGGCATAGTCTGGCCCAAGTTAAAGGAGGAGAAACCGCGCTAGAAACCCTTGCCACTCGTATGAATGATGCTGAGAACATCATGAACAGGATTAGCGATGTTAGCCTCCAGTTTGTAGCCGATGCGCATCAGGTGGCGCAGATGACGAAGCGTGTCAAGGAAATTTCGGATCAAACCAATCTGTTGGCGTTGAATGCCGCCATTGAGGCCGCACGCGCTGGATCGGCGGGCAGGGGGTTTGCCGTGGTCGCCGATGAGGTGCGCAAACTAGCGGAAAGCGTGGCGTTGACGGCACGGGAAATTGACTTGGTCATGCAAGCCATGATGCAAAAATCACTGGATGTTACGCAGGCTGTCGAAACGGGCACGACCAACTTCCGTGAAGCGGCAGAAGGTTTGTTCATCGTGACGCAGGCGCTCGATTGCACCGTCAATGCCGTGCGCAAGACGCATCAGGGTATAGCCGAGATCAACGGCACTATCGCTGAACAAAAAACAGCCAGCGAAGAGATTGTTCAACACGTCGATAACATCGCCAACTTATCCGAGCAGACCCATCATGCCGTCGGCGATGTTTACAGTTTGATTCGAGATTTAAGCGATTTGACGTTGCGCATGAGTCGTCAAGTGGCTCATTTCCGAACATGAACCACTCCCGAACGTGCTCGACCTCTGGTCGTATCCCTTCACTCACAGAGAATTACACATGACCCCCCCCAATCCACTACCGACACCTTCCGAAGAAAGTCCCTTCAAAGGTAAAACCGGACTTACCCGCATTTGGAACGCCTTGTTTTATTCGATCTCGGGGCTAAAAGCCGCCTATCGTCACGAAAATGCTTTTCGTCAGGAAATCTGGTTGACGATTTTGTTAATTCCATTGGCACTATGGTTGCCCACGAATAACATCGGCCATGCCTTGATGGTCGGCAGCGTGCTGTTGGTGTTAATGGTAGAACTCATTAATTCTGCCATTGAAGCGACAGTAGATCGCGTTTCGCTTGAAAACCATCGACTCGCCAAACGTGCCAAAGATATCGGAAGCGCGGCGGTATTCATCGCCATGTTAAATGTTTTGATGACGTGGGTATTGATACTTTCCCCCGGGCAATGATGAAAGTTCGATCGATCTTTCTTTCCGATGTTCACCTAGGCACACGCGATTGTCAGGCAGAACGATTGCTCGATTTTTTACGCGAGCACGAGGCGGAATCCCTATTCCTGATCGGCGACATTATTGATTTCTGGGCGATGAATCGAGGCATCCATTGGTCGCCCGCACAGAATACCGTGGTGCAAAAATTATTACGTCGTGCCCGCCACGGAGAGCATGTATGCCTGATTCCGGGCAACCATGACGAGGCACTTCGCGAATATCACGGGACGCTGTTTGGCGATATTCTGATCCGGCATGAACATCATCACGTGGCCGCCGATGGCCGCCACTACTTACTTATTCATGGCGACGAATTCGATCAAGTAACGCTTCATCATCGCTGGGTAGCCAGATGGGGTGATATTGCTTACAACGGGCTTGTTCGTATCAATGCTTGGTTGTCTTGGCTACGCCGTCGCTGTAATCGACCGGGTTACTGGTCTTTGGCGGGCTATGCCAAACATCGGGTGAAATCAGCCGTAAGTTTTATCTTCGATTTTGAAAAATCAATTACCCACGCCGCCCGCGAACGCCAGTTTGACGGGGTTATTTGTGGGCACATTCACAGCGCAACCATTCGCGATTGTGAGGGAATCACTTACATTAATTGCGGTGACTGGGTAGATAGCTGCACGGCCATCGTAGAACACTTCGATGGCCGCATGGAATTGATCGTGCAGCATTAAATTGGCTCTATGTGGTTTGTAGTGGGTAATCGAAGCGGTTGTTGCGGCCTCCCTCCCCTTCAAGTGGAGGGCAGTACCAATCTCCCTCCCCTTCAAAGGGAGGGCAGTACCAATCTCCCTCCCCTTCAAGGGGAGGGCTGGGGAGGGGATGGGGTAAAAATGAAGGGACAAACAAGTCTCGTAATTATCGGGCGACATCTCCAGCAGAAGCTGCGAAATAACATGACTGATGCCGAAA
>JAUYFZ010000010.1 GCA_030689585.1 Rhodocyclaceae bacterium
TTTCGGCATCAGTCATGTTATTTCGCAGCTTCTGCTGGAGATGTCGCCCGATAATTACGAGACTTGTTTGTCCCTTCATTTTTACCCCATCCCCTCCCCAGCCCTCCCCTTGAAGGGGAGGGAGATTGGTACTGCCCTCCCCTTCAAGGGGAGGGAGATTGGTACTGCCCTCCCCTTGAAGGGGAGGGAGGCCGCAACAACCGCTTCGATTACCCACTACAAACCACATAGAGCCGAATGTCAGATCGATTGTTGACACTGTCATACAGGAAAACGGGGGTAGACTCAGAGAATGAACATTGAACAACTACAACAACGTATCCGGCTCGGCGAAGATTCCACGCTGGAACTCAAAAAACTGTTCCTCCGTGACGAAGGAAAAACCATCGAGCCGCATCCTGATGGTTTATCCGATGAATTGGCGGCCATGGCCAATGCCAAGGGTGGTTTGTTAATTCTGGGCGTGGATGATAAAACGCGTGAAATTAGCGGAATTGCCATGGCGCAGATTGATCGTGTTGAGGCATGGCTAACGGCCCTTTGTAATGACCGCATCAAACCGCCGCTTGAGGTGGTGACACACCATGTTGAATTGCCTGACGCACAGGGGGTCCTGCAGCCTGTCATCGTGGTGGAAGTCCCGCAAAGCCTGTGGGTGCACCAAAGTGCGAATGGTTATTTTCGGCGTGTGGGACATGCTAAACGTGAATTGCCCCCCGATGCGCTGGCGCGGCTTTTTCAACAACGCAGTCAGGTCAGGGTTATTCATTTCGATGAGCAACACGTATTCGGGGTGAGCTACGCAGATTTCGACCCATTGCTGGTCAACCGATTCACGTGCGAAGATCAGGATGCCCCTCAAGTGCAGTTACAGCGTTTACATTTACTTCGCGAAACCGACGAAGGACTCACCGCCAGCGTAGCGGGCGTGCTGCTGTGTTCCCTGACACCCCATCGTTGGCTACGCAATGCCGAAATCATCGCGGTATCCCACGATGGTTTTGAAAATAACGCAGATGATCAGGTTGATGCGCAGGAAATTCGTGGACCGCTTGACCGGCAGATTTGGGATGCCATTCACTTCGTACAGAGAAATATGCGCACTCCTGCCCGTAAAGTGTTAGGTCGGGTTGATTATCCGCAATACGATTTGGCGGCGGTGTTTGAGGCCATTGTGAATGCGGTTGCGCACCGGGATTATTCACGCGATGCGCAACGAATACGCTTGTTCATGTTTTCAGACCGATTGGAGATTTGTTCGCCCGGCGCACTCACTAATTCCATGACTATAGAGTCTATGGCACGTATTTCGGCACCGAGAAATGAGGTTATCACCAGCCTGTTTGCCCAATATTATCCCGTCGAAGAACCGTTATTCGGCAAGAACCAATTGATGGACAGGCGTGGAGCCGGAGTTCGCCTGATCTTGAAGCGTAGCGAGGCACTTTCCGGCAAACGGCCTATCTATGAAAATTTGGGCGATATGGAATTGAAGCTGACCATTTTCGCCGCCCCACCACCGCCAGAAAAGAGCACCGCACGAACCCCCAATCTCTCATTTCCCCAGTAACCCCTCTACAAATTCCTTTGCCCTGAACGGTTGTAGGTCGTCGATGCCTTCCCCTACGCCGATAAAGCGAACAGGTTTCGGGCATTGACGGGCGATGGCGGCCAGTACGCCTCCCTTGGCCGTGCCGTCCAGTTTTGTCACCACTAGACCCGTAACACCGACGGCCTGATCGAAGGCTTTCACCTGCGCAATCGCATTTTGTCCGGTGGTGGCATCGAGTACCAGTAACACCTCGTGGGGGGCCGACGATTCGGCTTTTTGAATCACGCGCCGCACCTTGGCAATTTCTTCCATCAGATGCAATTGTGTGGGCAATCGGCCGGCCGTATCCGCCAAAACGACATCAATACCCCGCGCTTTTGCAGCAATGATGGCATCGAAGATGACCGCCGCCGGATCGCCACCGGTTTGAGCAATCACTGTGACATCATTTCTGCGTCCCCACTCGGTCAGTTGCTCACGAGCGGCGGCTCGAAAAGTGTCTCCCGCCGCTAAGAGTACGGACAGGCCTTGACGTTGAAAATATTTAGCCAACTTGCCGATCGAGGTCGTTTTCCCGGCCCCGTTAACCCCCGCCAGCATGATGACAAAAGGTTTATGCAGGGCGGCGACGACCAAGGGTTGCTCCAAGGGAGCCAACAAGTTTTCCAGTAAGGAGGAAAGAGGAACGTCTTTTCGTTTCCGACCCTCTTCAATGAGCCAGGTGGTTGCCGCAACCCCGCAGTCGGCGGCCAATAACGCTTCTTCCAAAGAATCCTCGTCGCATTCACCTTGCCGTCGGTCCAAGATCGACGCCAGTGCGTTGCGTGTTTTAGAAAGGCCTGCCCGAAGACGTTCTACCCAAGGTGCCATGAAGTATCATCCGATTGATTTCCTTAACCGAGTTTACCCCATGAAACGGTTCCTTTTCCCTCTGTTGATATTCACGCATTGTGCGTGGGCCAATCCTTTTGAAACACAACTCTCCAACGGATTAAGGGTCATCGTTCGCGAAGACCCTCGCGCACCGACCGTCGTTCAAATGGTGTGGTATCGGGCGGGGGCCATGGACGAAAAAGATGGATATTCCGGCGTAGCCCACGCGCTAGAACACTTGATGTTCAAAGGCACGAAACGTCTGGCCGCCGGAGAGTTCAACAAACGGGTGGCCGAAGCCGGAGGACGCGACAATGCCTTTACGAGCCTGGACTACACCGCCTACTTCCAAATCGTGCCCAAAGCTGCTCTGCCGGAAATGATGGCGCTTGAAGCAGATCGCATGGCGAATCTCACCTTGACGGAAAAAGAATTCTCCTCGGAAATCAAAGTGGTGATGGAAGAGCGGCGGTTACGCACCGACGACAACGCTCAATCGCTCGTCTATGAAGCCCTGCATTCGACCATGTTTCAGGCCCATCCCTACCGTCGCCCCATCATCGGTTGGATGGATGATCTGGTCAACATGACCTGGAAGGATGCCCGCACCTGGTATCGCGACTGGTATGCCCCGAACAATGCGTATGTCGTCATTGTGGGCGATGTGGATCACTCACAGATTTTCAAGTGGGCCGAGAAGAACTTTGGTCGAATCCCTGCGCGTTCTTTGCCGGTGCGCAAACCACAGAACGAACCCGCGCAAAAAGGAGTTAAGCGTGTCAACGTCAAAGCCCCCGCCAAATTGCCCTACCTTACGATGGCCTGGAAAGTCCCCAAGCTGAAGGATGTTGAACGCGATACCGAACCTTACGCCTTGGAGGTATTGGCTGCGGTGCTCGATGGGAATGATGCGGCAAGACTTTCAAAGAACCTAGTGCGCGGGTCGCGCATCGCCCAATCGGCCGGGGCGGGATACGATGCCACAGTGCGGGGCGAAGCGACTTTTCTGCTCGACGGTCAACCGGCGGAAGGCCGTTCCATCACAGAGCTGGAGGCGGCATTACAGGCTGAAATCAAACGCATCCAAGACGGTGGGGTGACGGAAGAAGAACTCACCCGCGTCAAGACACAGATCATGGCCAGCCAAGTGTATAAGCGCGATTCGATGATGGCGCAAGCCATGGAAATGGGCCGCTTCGAGGCTGCCGGGTTCCATTGGCGTGACCTCGACCGAATGCTCGTGAAACTGCGCGAAGTCACGACAACGGACGTGCAGTCTGTCGCAAAAAAATATTTCAATGACGACACCCTGACCGTGGCGACATTGGACCCGCAACCACTGGACCCGCAACCGCTGGATAAGGTTGCCACGAAAAACCCGACCATCGCGCCGAGGCACTGAACATGAGAAAAATTGTATTTTTTATCGGTTGGCTCACCACCCTCGCCCATGCGGGCGTAAAAATCGACCACTGGGTCGCCCCATCCGGTGCGCGTGTCTATTTTGTTGAAACACACGCGTTACCGATTCTTGATGTCGCCATCGACTTCACCGCAGGCACCGCTTACGACCCGATGGGCAAAGCGGGGTTGGCGGGGCTGACGCGAGGCCTTCTGGATGCGGGAGCCGGTGCGCTGGATGAAGAAACCATCGCCGAACAACTGGTGAACCTCGGCGCGCAATTATCCGGCACGACCGATCACGACCGCGCAGGGCTTTCGTTGCGCACCCTCGCCACGACACGCGAAAAGGAAGCCGCACTGATCCTCTTGCGCACCGTTCTTTCGCAACCCAACTTTCCAGACTCCGTGTTGACGAGGGAAAAAGCACGCATGATCGCCGCCCTACAGGAATCTGATACGCGCCCCGATGCCATAGCGGCCAAGCGATTCTCTCAGGAGATTTATCCGAATCATCCTTATGGTCGAACAACGACGGTTGCTTCGATGGGGAGTCTGACCCGCGATGATCTCCTGACGTTTCACCGCACCCGATACCGCGCGAATCGGGCGGTGGTGGCCTTGATTGGCGATGTGACACGGGCCGAAGCGGAACGCATCGCTCAATTTCTGACAGAGTCCCTCCCGACGGGGGAAGCCAATGACGATCTCCCTCCCGTGCAAATGCCGGTGAAACATACCGTCAACATTGCGCATCCCGCCGCACAGAGCCACATTCATATCGGAATGCCGGCCATTTCACGCTTGGACCCCGACTACTACGCGCTTTTAGTGGGCAATTACACGCTTGGCGGGGGAGGGTTCGTCTCAAGGTTGGTGTCCGAGGTGAGAGAAAAACGCGGCTATGCTTACAGCGTCTATTCCTACTTTTCGCCTAGACGGTTTGAAGGGCCTTTTCAGATTGGTCTTCAGACAAAGCGCGAACAGGCCGCCGAGGCGATCAAATTGGTTGAGTCCGTGCTCACCGACTTCGTGAAAACCGGCCCAACGGCCAAAGAGCTTGCAGCGGCCCAGAAAAATCTTATCAACGGTCAATCGTTGCGAATCGATAGCAATGCCAAGTTGCTGGGTTATCTGTCGGCCATTGGTTTCTATGGGTTGCCACTGACTTATCTGGATGATTTTCCAGCCAAAATAAAAGCAGTGACGGTAGATCAGGTGCGTGCCGCCTTCGTGCGGCAGGTGAAACCGGAACATAGGGTGACGGTGGTAGTTGCGACGGATGAATGATGAGTTATCTCTTATTTGAAGAAGACGGGGCTTTTCGTGCGGGGGCCGTTCTCGCCGACAACCATACCTCCTTGCAGGTGGAATTGCCGGGCGGGCGGCGTGTCAAGGTCAAAACGGCCCAGGTGTTATTACAGTTTGCTGCGCCGTCGGCGGAAACCCTGTTGGCGGAGGCGCATCAACTCTCCGAGAGTATCGATACCGCGTTTCTCTGGGAGGTATCTCCCGATGCCGAATTCGGTTTCGATGCCTTGGCGACCGATTACGCGGGTCATCCCCCCACCCCCGTGGAAGCCACGGCCATCCTGTTGCGCCTGCATTCGGCCCCGATCTGGTTTCATCGCAAGGGTCGGGGGCGTTTCAGACGTGCGCCCCCCGACATCCTTCAAGCGGCCCTAGCCGGGCAGGAGAAAAAACGCTTGCAACAACAGGCGGTTGAACACATGACCGAGCAGTTGGTGGCGGGGACGTTACCTCACGAATTATCGGGCATGCTGCCGCAACTGCTCTATAAACCAGATCGCAATCGTCTGGAAACCAAGGCGTTTGAGTCTGCGTGCGCGGAAACGGGATTAAGTGCGCCCCATCTTTTAGAAAAATGTGGCGCATTGCCCTCCACCCACGACTATCACCTAGGACGATTTCTGTTTGAGTTTTTCCCGAATGGCCTCGTGTTTCCGGTGATGCCAGAGACTTGTTCCGACGTGGGCGACGTGGGCGACGTGGGCGACATTGGCGACCTTCCCCTGGCAGAGGTTCGTGCCTTCTCGATTGACGATGCTCAAACCACGGAAATTGATGATGCTTTTTCCGTCACCCCGCTTCCTGACGGGGGAATGCGAATCGGCATTCACATTGCGGCTCCCGGCTTGGGGTTTTCGCCAGAATCCGTGCAAGGACGCATGGCCCGTGAACGCTTATCCACCGTCTACATGCCGGGTCGCAAGATCACCATGTTGCCCGATGAAGTCGTTGAACAATTCACGTTGAGTGAAGGCAAACAGGCCCCCGCACTTTCTTTATATCTCACCGTCGCCTCCGATCTGCGGGTGCTTTCGACGGATACCTGCTTGGAACGAGTTCCCATCGTCGCCAATCTCCGTCATCACGATATTGAACCTTTATTCAACGAGGAAACGCTGACGGACGGATTGTCGGAATTTCCGTTCCATGATGAATTGAAGAAACTATGGGAACTCGCCACCGTGCTAGAAGCCGGACGGGGTAAATCCACGTCTGCGGGAAATCGCAAGGATTACAACTTTCTGGTGGATTGGACGATTGCCACGGAACAAGGTGCTGGGCACGTCGCCATTACCGAACGTCCGCGCGGCAGCCCGCTGGATAAGTTGGTTGCGGAACTGATGATCGTCGCCAACAGCACTTGGGGCGCGTTACTGCGGGATAAAAATATCGCCGCTCTCTACCGCGCACAGGCAGGGGGTAAGGTGCGCATGACCACCGTGGCCGCTTCTCACGAAGGTCTGGGGGTGGATTGTTACGCTTGGTCGAGTTCGCCCTTGCGCCGCTATGTCGATCTCGTGAATCAATGGCAACTGATTGCCTATCTGCGCGAGGAAACCCCGCCTTTTACGGCCAACTCCCCAGAACTGCTTTCCGCCCTGCGTGATTTTGAATTGACCTATGCGACCTATGCAGAAT
This sequence comes from Rhodocyclaceae bacterium, assembly GCA_030689585.1. Lineage (GTDB taxonomy): Bacteria > Pseudomonadota > Gammaproteobacteria > Burkholderiales > Rhodocyclaceae > Nitricoxidivorans. Next base: position 6,776 of record JAUYFZ010000010.1, read on the forward strand.
TTCAACAGGCCATGGAACGCTATTGGTGTCTGCGTTTCTTGTTGCAAGAGTCGCAAGAGGCGGGCCACTTGCTAACCGCCACGGTGCTGCGCGACAATCTCGTTCGGTGTGAGTCGCTGCCGTTGGTCCTAAAAATTAACGGCACCCCTGTGCTGGATCGTGACGCACGGGTACGGCTTTCCGTGGATCGAATCGACCTGATGGAAGCGGATATCAAAGCTCATTTTGTAGAATGTATCGTAACTACTCAGGTCGGTGTCAATCTCCCTCCCCTTCAAGGGGAGGGCTGGGGTGGGGATGGGGTTTTACGCGGAATTCTTCCCCCCATCTCCCTCCCGCCTCCCCCTTGAAGGGGGAGGAGAGCTGTGTTCCGACCGGACCTGAGTAGTTACAATGTATCGATGATAAAACTTGCGGAACTGCTGAAACCCCCTCGGCGTAATTTGACGTGGGCGGTGGCCGCCTCATTAACGCTTCATGCGGTCTTACTATCGATTCACTTCGAGCTACCGAAACGACTTGAACAGGCAACAGAACGCGCCTTGGATGTCGTTCTGGTCAATCGAAAAAGTGCCAAGCGGCCCTCGAAAGCCCAAGCCATGGCGCAAGCGAACCTAGACGGCGGCGGCAATACCGACGAAAATCGCCGTGTCAGCACCCCCTTGCCGGCCTCCCTGCATACCCGCGAAGGCGATAGCCTGGTGGAAGCACGCAAACGTGTGACGGAGATGGAAACCCAGCAACAACAGTTGATGATGCAACTCATCGCCAAAAAATCCATCGGGGCTTCTCCAGAACATGCTGAAATATCGCCGCGTGCGTTGACCCCCGTGTCAGGTCTTGATCTGCAAAGCCGCGCTTTGGCGATTGCACGGCTTGAAGGGCAAATTTCAAAGAGTTTCGAGGAATACAACCAACGCCCCCGACGGAAATTCATCGGGGCGCGGGTGGAAGAATATCGTTTTGCGCAGTACGTCGACGATTGGCGGCAAAAAGTCGAGCGCATCGGCAACCTGAATTACCCAGAATCCGCCAAGGGCCGTCTTTACGGCAGCTTAGTATTGACCGTCATCATCAAGAGCGACGGCACGGTGGTTGGCATCGACATCAACCGCTCCTCCGGCCACAAAGTGTTGGATGAGGCGGCCCGGCGTGTGGTCGATATGGCTTCACCCTATGCCCAATTCCCAGAAGCCATCCGTCGCGACACCGATATCATCGAGATTACCCGCACATGGACATTTACTCGCTCAGACCAGATGGCAACCCATTGAGCAAACCCTATAGGCATTCCATTACCCATAAGTCGAAATAACTATATAGATCAATGCAATGCGCCACAGCCCCAATCCCCTCCCCTTCAAGGGGAGGGTTAGGGTGGGGATGGGGTAAGAGTTGCACGACATTT
>JAUYFZ010000034.1 GCA_030689585.1 Rhodocyclaceae bacterium
TTGTTGGGTCGTCCTTACAACATTGCAGGCAGGGTAGTCCATGGCAACAGAATTGGACATCAATTGGGTTTCCCTACGGCCAACATCCAGTTAAAACGCAAACGAATTGCTTTGAGTGGGGTGTTTGCAGTGACGGTGTCGGGCTTGGGCAAGGAACGCGTGCCGGGTGCGGCCAGCTTGGGGGTACGCCCGACATTAGGACAAGAACTTAAGCCGGTGCTTGAAGTGCATCTGCTTGATTTTGATCGAGAGATTTATGGTAAGCACTTGAGCGTGCATTTTCTGCACAAGCTACGGGATGAGATGAAATTCAGCGGGCTGGAGAGCCTTAAGGCCCAAATCGGGCAGGATGTAGACACTGTGAGAGCGTATTTCAATGGCTGATTACAAAAAAACCCTCAACATGCCCGACACGCCTTTTCCGATGCGGGGCGATCTGGCCAAACGGGAACCCGGCTGGGTAGCCGCATGGCAAGAAAAGCAGCTCTACCAGAAGATTCGCGAGATGGCAAAAGGACGGCCCCGTTTTGTGCTGCACGACGGTCCACCCTATGCGAACGGCGATATTCATATCGGTCACGCCGTCAACAAAATTCTCAAGGACATCATCGTCCGGTCAAAAACACTGTCAGGTTTTGATGCGCCTTATGTGCCCGGTTGGGATTGTCACGGATTGCCCATCGAACACCAGATCGAGAAGAAATATGGCAAGGCCATTGCTCCAGAAAAAGTTCGTGAATATTGCCGTGCCTATGCGGCGGAGCAGGTGGAGCGGCAAAAGAAGGATTTCATCCGGTTAGGCGTATTGGGTGACTGGGATCGCCCCTATCTCACGATGAACCCTCGCCACGAGGCGGATGAGATTCGCGCACTGGGGAAGCTGTTGGCGCAGGGCCATCTTTATCAGGGACTCAAACCGGTGAACTGGTGCATGGACTGTGGTTCTGCACTGGCCGAGGCGGAGGTGGAACATGAAGACAAGGTGTCTGATGCCATCGACGTGGCTTTCCCCGTCGCCGAGTTGGATAAAGTACGTGACCTCTTTCCGGTGGGTATCAAGCATCCTGTTTATGCGGTGATCTGGACGACAACGCCCTGGACGTTGCCGGCCAACCAAGCCGTCTGTGTTCATCCTGAGTTTATTTATGATCTGATCGACACCGAAAAAGGACTGTTGATCCTAGCGCGTGAACTGGCTTCCGCTTGTCTGGAACGTTATGGACTGACGGGGAAATCCATCGCCCACGCGACGGGTGCGCAACTGGAGGGATTGCTGTTAAGCCACCCCTTCCATGACCGTTTGGTCCCCATGATCGTGGGCAACCACGTGACTTTGGAAGCCGGTACGGGCTTGGTGCATACCGCCCCGGCTCATGGGGTCGACGATTATTATGTGGGCAGTCGCTATCACCTGCCTATCGACAATCCCGTGGGGGATGATGGGAAATTCATCGCATCGACCCCGTTATTCGCCGGTCTTTCCGTTTGGCAAGCCAATCCGAAAGTTATTGAAACGCTTCAGGAAAGAGGACTGCTGCTCAAGCAGGCCAAGCTGACGCACAGTTATCCGCATTGCTGGCGACATAAGGTTCCCATTATTTTTCGTGCGACGACGCAGTGGTTCGTTCGCATGGACGGGGAGCACGCCGTCACGCTGCGTCAAGCCGCGCTTAAGGGCATCGAAGCGACCCAATTTTTCCCAGATTGGGGACGCTCGCGTCTTCATGCCATGCTCGTCAATCGACCGGATTGGTGTGTTTCTCGTCAACGCAACTGGGGCGTGCCGATCCCGTTCTTTTTACATAAGGAAACCGGTGTTCCGCATCCCCGTACTCAGGCATTGATCGAAGAAGTCGCGTTGCGCGTGGAGTCGGGGGGCATCGAAGCCTGGTTCGCCCTGGATGCAAAAGAATTGCTGGGAGAAGAGGCAGAGCAGTACTTCAAAATGAAGGACACGCTCGATGTCTGGTTTGATTCCGGCACAACGCACTTTTCGGTGATGCGAGGCTCCCACGCCGACGCGTGTGGGTTCCCGGCTGATCTCTATCTCGAAGGGTCAGACCAGCATCGTGGTTGGTTTCATTCCAGTTTGCTGACCGGTTGTGCCATGGATGGACGTGCACCTTATAAGGCCCTGCTGACACACGGTTTCGTCGTGGATGGCAAAGGCATGAAGATGTCCAAGTCCAAAGGCAATGTCGTGGCTCCTCAAAAAATCTCGGACACGCTGGGGGCGGAAATCCTGCGTCTGTGGGTAGCCTCTACGGATTACTCCGGTGAACTGTTCATCGACGAGAAAACCATCCTGCCCCGCGTCGTGGAAACTTATCGCCGCTTACGCAACACCTTGCGCTTCCTCCTTTCCAACACCGCCGATTTTGATGCGACGACACACCTGCTGCCTGTCGACGACTGGCTGGAAATCGACCGCACCGCCCTAGCCATGACCAGGCAACTGCAAGCGCAATGCGTGGCTGATTACGACCGTTATGAATTTCATAAGGTGGTGCAGGCCCTCCAGAATTTTTGTACGGAGGACATGGGAGCCTTCTATCTCGACATTCTGAAGGATCGCCTTTACACCGCAAGCCAGACCGGACGGTCGCGTCGTGCGGCGCAAAGTGCCCTGTGGCACATCCTGCAAACCCTCACGCGATTGATGGCCCCCATCCTGTCCTTCACGGCGGAAGAAATCTGGCAAACCATCAAGGGCGGCGAATCGGTGATGCTCACCACTTGGCACGAACTCCCCCCACAAGCGGGGGAGGTTGACCTGATGCATCGTTGGCAGCGATTCCGCGAAGTGCGTGGGCAGGTTGCCGGCGTGCTGGAAGAATTACGATCCGCGGGAAAAATTGGTTCCTCACTTCAAGCAGAAGTAGAGATTCGTGCCAGCGGCGCAACGTATGAATTACTGGCCTCGTTGGAAGACGATTTGCGTTTTGTGTTCATCTGTTCGAAAACCACGTTGGTCAAAGCCTCCGATCCCGGCGCAGAAGCGGTCATCGCCATCCCCAGCCCCCACAAAAAATGTGCCCGTTGCTGGCATTGGCGGGAGGAGGTCGGCAGCCACACAGAGCATCCAGAGCTATGTGATCGTTGTGTTTCCAACCTATTTGCTGAAGGTGAACCCCGTGCATTCGTCTGATTTTTTTCGTTGGTTGGGATTATCTGCGGTCATTATTGCGAGTGATCAGATCACTAAATTTTTGGTCATGAGTGTTTTTCAACCCGGTGAAATGCTCCCGATCACTTCATTTTTTAATCTGGTACTCGTCTTCAATCGAGGGGCCGCTTTCAGCTTTTTAGCCGACGCGGGGGGATGGCAGAAGTGGTTTTTTCTTCTGCTGGCTTGGGGCATTTCAGCATGGATTATCGTCATGCTGCGTCGTTGTGCGGCAGAACGTCTTCAACCGTTTGCGCTGTCCTTGGTATTAGGCGGCGCGATGGGCAATGTCATCGACCGTCTGCGATTCGATGCCGTCGCAGATTTTCTGGATTTCCATCTGATGGGTGTGCACTGGCCTGCCTTTAATGTGGCGGATTCTGCGATTACCGTGGGGGCGATCCTCTTGTTATGGCATTCTTTTAACGACAAGAAAACGTGATGCAGCTATGGCTGGCCACTCCGCGTGGTTTTTGTGCGGGTGTTGAACGCGCCATTACCATCGTCGAACGTGTGCTGGAAAAATTTGACGCACCGATTTATGTACGGCATGAGGTGGTACACAACCGTTATGTCGTCGAAAATCTGCGTCGCAAGGGAGCCATCTTCGTTGAAGAGTTACATGAGATTCCCAACGGAGCCGTCGTCATCTTCAGTGCCCACGGCGTTTCAAAAGCCGTGCGCGAAGAAGCAGCGCGTCGCCATCTGCGCGTGTTTGATGCCACCTGCCCGTTGGTGACAAAAGTGCATATGGAGGTCATCCGGCAACAGGCAGCGGGTTGCGAAGTGGTGATGATCGGTCATCGTGGACATCCAGAAGTTGAAGGAACCATGGGACAGGTGTCCGGGGGCATCACTTTGGTTGAAACGGAAGCCGATGCAGCGCGTCTGGTTCCCGCAACCCCCACCCAATTGGCTTATGTCACCCAGACAACCTTATCCGTGGATGATGCAACTAAGATCACTACGCTGCTTCGCCGCCGATTTCCTCAGATCATAGGGCCTCGAAAAGACGATATTTGCTATGCCACACAAAGCCGTCAGGATGCCGTACGTCGTTTGGCGCAATATTGCGATGTGATTCTTGTCGTGGGATCAAAAACCAGTTCGAATTCGAATCGGTTGAGAGAGGTGGCTACTTCTCTCAACATCAAGGCGTATCTCATTGACGGCGCACAGGATATTCAAAGGGAATGGCTCATCGGATGTTCCAAAATAGGGATTACCGCCGGTGCTTCGGCCCCAGAAATTCTGGTCAATCAAGTCATCGAATGCCTCACCGCATGGGGGGCCACCGAAGTACGCACGTTGGAAGGCGTTACTGAAAACATCACCTTCGCATTGCCGTTGATCGAGTAAAATCAGCGCGTGGCGGGTCTCCTCGCATTGCGGGTTGGTTCATCGGGTCAGGTCCGGAAGGAAGCAGCCCACGCCTTCCCCCGTAAGTGCCGGGGGTCAGGCTCGCCACACTTTGATCGGTTGCGCAGCACCGCTAGCAAGACCAATAACAAAGTTTTACTCATGGCAAAAACAAAGTTGAAGCGCAGATGGCAAAACCAAACGAGAAACTTGCGCAAGCATTGCGAGCACTGAAGCGCTTACAGGAAAAAAACAATGGCGTGATTGAGTCTGGAGATCTCAAAGATGCGCACCGTGTCATTCTTGTTGAGGAGGGATTCCTGCGCCAAATTATGAAAGGTTGGTACGTCTGCGCCAATCCGCGTGATCGTGAGGGCGACTCCACGGCTTGGTACGCTAGTTTCTGGTCTTTTTTATCCGGCTATCTCGGAAAGCGGTTTGGTAAGCACTACTGTCTGAACACGGAT
>JAUYFZ010000038.1 GCA_030689585.1 Rhodocyclaceae bacterium
ATTCGCCATGCCCGTTAACGGCGGGGATGGTCTCCACCGCCATTTCAATACCAAACACGTCGGCTAAGGTGGAATCGTCGAGTACGCGCTTTTTCGATACTTTTGTTTTCTTAACTGACGTTTCAGCCGCTTGAGTAATCAAATCGCTGGCATTGACCTGACGCAGCGTAAACAACAACGTCGGTTGTTCATCCAGACGTGCGCCCACCCCGTAGAGCACGGCGGCCACGTGTTTGCACATCGTCGCCCCGTCGGGGCAGGAGCAGGACAACTTGATTTCCTTGGAGGAGGGGAACAGCCCCGTCTTGGGTTGGCATATTTTTTCCATGACAGCTTGTGAAAGTTTGCCTTGGAGCAGTTCTATCAGTGAAGCGATGGAACCCGTACAGTCTTTGACCAGTGCCGTCCATTGCGTAGAAGCTACGGTCGTGATGCCGATTTGTATTTGATAGAGACTCGATCCCATCACCTGTGCAATCACTTTGCCCGGTTCTATTTTCAAATCAATCACCGCGCCGTTACGCACGTAGGAACGTCCACGTGGCAGACGGTTTTCAAAATCGCTGTAGGCTTCTAAGTTAGTGCACCAGGCTTTTCCCCAAAATGTTTTGGCAATGGCACCGCGTGCCGGTAACACAATCGGGGAAAAATCCTTACCGGCTTTTTTCGCTTTGAGTGCTGTTTTATTCGCCAATTCGCGTCGTTTTGCAACTGAAACATAAGGCTTCCATTGTTCGTAATAGCTCATGTATTACTCCTCGATAGCGTGAATGTCGAGCTTCACTAGGTTAATCAATTCGGCGTTGCTCATTTCAGTGAGATTGATTTCCGGCCCGCCTTCAATCACTTCTTTGACCAGTTTTTGTTTGGAACGAATCAAATCGTCGATGCGTTCTTCGATGGTGCCTCGGCAGACGAATTTATGCACCAATACATTGCGATGCTGTCCGATGCGATAGGCACGATCCGTGGCCTGATTTTCCACGGCGGGGTTCCACCAGCGATCAAAATGGACGACGTGGGAGGCGGCGGTCAGATTGAGACCGGCTCCCCCCGCCTTGATCGACAGGACGAAAAAGGGAACACGCTCATCCTCTTGAAAGCGTTTGACCCATTCGCGTCGTTTGGCCACGGGAGTCCCTCCGTGTAGCACCAATCCCTCGCGTCCGAAAATGCCGCCCAAAAAGGCCGCCAAAGGAGCGGTGGTTTCTCGAAACTGGGTGAACACCAACAATTTTTCCTGTTTGGCCGCGATGGTTTCGGCGATTTCGCGCAATCTTGAGAATTTTCCGCTCCCCTCCGGGTTCCACGCGCCATCCCCTAACCACTGAGAAGGATGGTTACATATCTGCTTGAAGCGCATCAGATAGGCCAATACCAGCCCCTTACGTTCGATTCCCTCGGTGGTTTCTAGCGCGTGGGTAAGTGCTTGCACCGCATTTTTGTAATGCACGGCTTGAGTGGGTGACAGCGAACACCAAGCGGTCATTTCTGTTTTATCCGGTAAATCCGTGATGATGCGCTTGTCGGTTTTCATCCGACGCAGAATGTAGGGGGAGACGAGCGAACGTAACGACCCGTAGTGTCCGCTGGCCGACAAGCGTTTCGTAAAGTCGGCGAAGACACGCTCGGAACCCAGTAGACCGGGATGCGTAAAATCAAAAATCGACCATAAATCAGACAATCGGTTTTCAACCGGGGTGCCAGTTAGCGCGATGCGGGCCTCGGCTTTGAGTTTTTTAACTTCTTTGGTCTGTTTGGAGGATGGATTTTTGATCGCCTGGGCTTCATCGACAATGGCCAGCCGCCAGGACAGGGCGGTCAAATTGGGCAAGCGCAGAAGCGTGCCGTAACTGGTAATGACCAAGTCGATGTCTGTCAGGCGGCTTTCGTCCAGCGTTTGCAAGGCCTTACGGGGCACTTCGGAAGGATGCGCTACAAAGCATCGCAAGTTCGGAGCGAAACGCTCGGCTTCCTGCATCCAGTTAGCCAACAGCGACGTGGGAACAACCAGCAAACTGGGCCGATGAGGAACCCTGGCCTGTTCATATTTAAACGACGCTAACAGCGAGAGCACCTGAATCGTCTTGCCCAACCCCATATCGTCAGCAAGGCACGCGCCTAACCCCAATCGGGTGAGCAAAGAGAGCCAGCGCAGACCGTCGTGCTGATAGGGACGTAACGTGGCAGCCAGATCGACCCCGGGATTCACTGCGGCTAACTCTGCGGGAGCGCGCAAACCGGAGAGTGTTTCAGCCAGCCACGGCCCGGCGATGACCTCCGACCAAAGGGGATCCGCGATCGTCGTTGCATCGAGCGAAGCGCCCGACAGAAGGCGCATGGCTTCCGACAGGGGAAGTCCTTCCTTCGTCCGCTGTTCGATACCGCGAAAGTGATCCAGCACACGGGTCAGTCGTTCACGATCGACTTCGACCCATTGTCCGCGAATCCATTGCAAACCCTCGCTGCTGGAAAGAATCGACTGAATTTCTTTGGGGGTGAGTGTTTCGCCGTCAATAGTCACATCCATGGTGAAATCGAGCAGGGCACCCAGACCGAGACAGGAGGGTGTTTTTGTGCCGATGGCCGCTTTGATTTTTGGACGGGCAGGTCGTTGGGAATGCCACTGGGCGGGCATACGCACGAGGATGCCGGCGGCTTCGATTTGAGGTAAATCGTTCAAGAAACGAAGAGCATCGGAAACTTCCCAACGCAGAGGATGATATATCTCCCCCGATTCGATCATTTCTGCGATCCAATCACACTGAGCTGACGCGCGGTGAACTGGCATGAGCAAGGAGAGCAACTGAGCCTTTCCACCAGAAAACTCTGCCAGTGCTTGGGAAAGGGGCAGATGTTGCGCTTTACCATGCGCCGACAATCCCGTGGTATAGGTGGCCAGAAAAGCAAAAGGAGCGTCTGGGTCTTTACGGTTTTCGGCCAGGTTGAAATGCACACGACCGACTAGATTCCAAGCCGGATGACGTGCTTTGAGAAAATCCTGAAGAGGAAGTTTCGCCAGTTTCATCTGTTGCAACGTGGCGGTTGCAATGTGTGCCCAAAGGGTCAGGAGCACTTCTGGCGTGAGATATTCGCTCCCCATCATCGGAGGAGCGTCGGCGATCAGCGTTTCGAGCGTCAGCGCATCCGGTGGAGGGGGCGCGATGGAGTCGTCTGCCGTCGTGCATAAGGTGGTAAAAAAACGTACAGCAAAATTGCGCCACCAACCCCATATAGGCGGTAATACGGTTGTTACTTCGGTTGCGCCCAGATGCAATAAAGCTTCGCCCACTCCAGATTCAAAAGCGTAAGTCACCGCAACCGCCACGCGCTCTGGCAATGGAGGGGCTTGAGGGTCATCCAAGCACAGCAGATGCCCTGATGGAGTGAGAACGGGGGATATTCCCGTGTTATCCAAAATATCTTTCTTTTATCATTGGGTAATACCAAAAAACACAATCACGGAGGAGTGCGCATTGAATAAGTCGGACAGAATGACCCGGGCGGGTCTAGGGTTGCCAAAGTCACCTTGCAGGGCAATGGTTACAAAATCACCCCGGTTCATGTGTTCCAATCCTCTATATCGGATAAAGCTTCCTCCGTGATTTTTGACAGGATGATGTCCGCATCATCTGCTTGAGCAACCAGTTTTGATTGACGCTGACATTCCTCAGCAAAACCGGGTTGCGGTGTATTAATTGTTGCGAAAGTTCTCGCCAC
>JAUYFZ010000045.1 GCA_030689585.1 Rhodocyclaceae bacterium
GATCGAACAGGCGCGAAAGGACGGCGTGCCCGAAGCCTGGCTCGAGGCTGCGCGTCATTCGCCAGTGTGGAAGATGGCGATGGAATGGAAAATTGCCTTCCCGATGCATCCAGAATTCCGAACGCTGCCGATGGTCTGGTATGTGCCGCCGCTTTCTCCCGTGCAATCTGCCATTGATCAAGGGAGTCTTCCGACTGAACCAGATGGTGTGATTCCCAAGGCTGACGTGCTGCGGATGCCGCTTCGCTACCTTGCCAGTCTTTTGACGGCTGGAAAAACACAACCCATCCTCGATGCCATCAACAAGCTGTTGGCGATGCGCTCCTACCAGCGTTCCATTCATGTGGAAGGCAAGGTGGATATGCGTGCGCTCGATAACGTGGGTCTTTCGGAGCAACAGGCGAAGGATATGTACAAGCTGCTTGCCATTGCCAATTACGAAGATCGCTTCGTCATTCCGACCGGCCACGCCGAAGTCAGTATGGAGGACATCTACGGCTTTCAGGGGCAGAACGGTTTTAGTTTCGGCAATGATTCTTCGCATGGCATCAGCGCTTCCCTGTTCCCGACTCGACGCATTGAAACGGTTGAGTCGAAAGAACTTGCGCCACAGGCGGCCTCATCATGACGTTCTATCGAATTGCTTCTGCCTTGATGGGCTACCCGGACGCTTCTCTTCGCGACGATCTTCCAGAAATTTTGACGGCTATCCATACGGAAGGCGCGGCAGGTGGCATGACGGATGGCGAACGGCACTCGTTGAGTGGTTTCTGTGAACGGTTATCCGGCAGTGATCCTTTGGTGTCGGAAGCAGACTATGTGCGCACCTTCGATATGACACCGGAACACAGTCTGCACCTCACCCATCATCTGATTGGAGAGGACAAGAACCGGGGGCCGGCGTTGATCGACCTGACCGAGTTTTATCGGGAATACGGTGTTGAAATCACAGAAAAAGAGCTACCGGACTATTTGCCGCTGATGCTGGAGTTTGTATCCACGCTGGAAGCGGAGGAGGGCCGATTGTTCCTGTCGCGCTGGAACAAGGTGCTGCGCCAGCTTGTCGCCAATCTCACGGAGGCGAGCTGCCCCTACGCAGAGTTGATCGGTTTGATTGAGATGCGCAGCCGCCTCGTCGATACCGATATCACTATTGCGGCAACGCCGCGTACCGACCCGCTACAAGACGATGGCGATTTCGATCCCCCCATCCACTGGGCACAACCGTCTATGACGGGTGCTTTCTGCACTGCATAACTGGAGACCACCATGGACTTTCTGCACAATTTCATTTTCGGGGTTTATCCCTACCTTGCCACGACTGTGTTTCTGATCGGAAGCTGGATTCGTTTTGACCATGAGCAATACACGTGGAAGAGCGATTCCAGCCAGTTGCTATCAAAACGCGGAATGCGCTTCGCCAGCAATTTCTTCCACTACGGCATCATCGGGCTGTTTCTGGGTCATGTCGTCGGTCTTTTGACACCCCACAGCGTCTTTCTTGCGATCGGTATTTCCGACATGGCCCATCAATGGATTGCGATGTCAGCGGGAGCCGTGTTCGGCAGTGCCTGTTTAATGGGGGCCATCACACTGTGGTTGCGTCGTCTGACCAATCCCAGAGTAAGAGCAGCCTCGCGCTGGATGGACATCAACATCCTGGGATGGCTGGCATTGACCGCTACGGTAGGATTACTCACGTTGCCTGCTTCACTGATCAACGTCGAGGCTGGCAATGTTACGCCCATGATTAATTTGGCAAACTGGGTGCAGAGCATCCTGACGTTGCGCCCTGATCCCAGCTTAATACGCAATGTTGCTCCGATTTACCAGATACACATGTTTCTTGGCATGTCGGTATTTCTGTTCTTCCCCTTTACTCGACTCGTACACATCTGGAGTGCGCCTTTCGGCTACTTGGGCCGTGCTTGGCAGATCGTGCGGGCAAAACGGGTTTAATAGCTTCAGACAAGCGGCTCTGCATTTCCCAGAGCCGTTGTATTCAAGCCTCCATCGACGTAGAGTACTTCGCCGGTAATGGCACTGGCGAGGTCAGAGAGCATGAAGGCGGCGGCGTTGCCGACTTCTTCGATGGTGACATTGCGACGCAGCGGTGCGTGGTGGGCGTTGTAGGACAAAAGTTTTCCGAAATTGCCGATGCCGGAAGCGGCCAGTGTTTTGATTGGACCAGCAGAGACGGCGTTGGCGCGAATGCCCTGTGGGCCTAAGCAGAAGGCGAGGTAGCGCGTGGCGGCTTCCAAGCTGGCTTTGGCCAATCCCATCGTGTTGTAGTTGGGGAGCGTTCTTTCGGCACCCAGATAAGTCAGGCAGAGCAAGGCAGCATGGTTGCCCTTAAGGAGCATGGGGCGTGCGGCTTTGGCTAATGCCGGGAAGCTATAGGATGAAACGTCGTGAGCGATGCGGAATCCTTCACGGGTGATGCCATCGAGGAAATCACCTTCGATCGCTTCATTGGGCGCGAAGGCGATGGAGTGTACCAATCCGTCTAAGCCTTCCCACTGTTGTCCTAACTCCGCGAACAGCGTTGTAATCTGGGCATCGTCGGCTACATCGCACGGGAAGATAAGCGTACTGCTGAATTCTTCGGCGAACTTGACGATACGATCACGGAACCGTTCGTTCTGATAAGTGAAGGCCAACTGTGCGCCTTCGCGGTGACAGGCTTTGGCAATGCCATAGGCAATGGAGCGGTTCGAGAGCAACCCGGTAATGAGAATACGTTTGTTTGCAAGAAACCCCATGCTTTTTTCCTCCCACAGAATGTGATGGGGATTATAAACTGCAACCCATGCGCACAACCTACTTATGGATATTTTCTCTGACACTCGCAGCTTGCGAGGGGGCTTGGAATGATCCTTACCCCGCCTCTGACCGTCAGTTACAAGGCGGTAACATTCTCTATACGGCTTTTACGGATCGACCCAAGCATCTGGATCCGGTGCAGTCTTACAGCGAGGACGAAATCACCTTTACGGCGCAAATTTACGAGCCACCGCTGCAATATCACTATCTGAAGCGACCCTATGAGCTGATTCCTGCCACGGCGGTGGCGATGCCTCGTCCTCGTTATCTGGATGCGCAGGGGCGAATCTTGCCCGATGCAACGCCCGCTCATCGCATCGCCTTCAGTGAATATGTCGTGCAACTGCGTCCGGGTATCCTCTATCAACCTCATCCGGCGTTCGTAGAACAATCGGTGGATGTTGCTCGTGTGACGACATTGGCCGATTTTATAAACCAAGGCACGCGCGAATTGACCGCTGATGATTATGTTTATGGAATCAAGCGATTGGCGCATCCTCGTCTACATTCTCCCGTGTTCGGGCTGATGAGTGAGTATGTCGTGGGCTTGGGTGATCTGGAAAAACGTTTACGTGCCCTTCAGAATCCCGGATGGCTGGATCTGCGTGCCCATCCCTTGGAGGGGGTGGTGGCACTGGATCGTTATCGCTATCGCATTCGGATCAAAGGCAAGTATCCCCAGTTTCTTTACTGGTTGACGATGCCTTTTTTCGCGCCGATTCCCTGGGAAGCGGATCGTTTTTACAGCCAGCCGGGTATGGCAGAAAAGAATCTGACGTTGGATTGGTATCCCATTGGCACGGGGCCTTACATGTTGACGGAGAACAATCCGAATGCTCGCATGGTGTTGAGTCGTAATCCCAATTTTCGGGGGGAGACCTATCCTTGCGAAGGAGAGCCGGAAGACCGTGCTAGCGGGTTGTTGAAGGATTGCGGTCAACCTCTTCCCTTTATTGACAAGGTGGTTTTTACACGGGAAAAGGAACAGATTCCCTATTGGAACAAGTTTCTTCAGGGGTACTACGATGCGTCTGGTATTTCCTCCGATTCCTTCGATCAGGCCGTGCAGGTGGGCATCACGGGCGATGCTTCGCTCACAGAGGAAATGCAGACCCAAGGGATTGTGTTGTCGACTTCAGTGGCGACTTCTACCATGTATATGGGATTCAACATGCTGGACCCCGTGGTAGGGGGGGGCGGGGAACGCGCTAGAAAATTGCGGCAGGCCATTTCTATCGCTATCGATCAGGAAGAGTTCATCTCGATTTTTCAAAATGGTCGCGGAGTCGTCGCGCAAGGCCCGATTCCGCCGGGGATTTTTGGATATGGTGGTGGGCAACTTCCGCGTAGGGATGTCGAAACAGCTCGACGACTGCTAACTGAGGCGGGTTATCCCAACGGACGCGATGCGGTGACGGGGGAGCCGCTCGTCATTCATCTGGATACCACGGGGACCGGTCTGGGAGCCAAATCGCGTATCGACTGGTTGAACAAGCAATTCCGGAAAATCAATGTGGAACTTAACGTGCGCAGCACGGATTACAACCGTTTCCAGGAGAAGATTCGCAAGGGAGCCGTGCAACTTTTTTACGTTGGCTGGAACGCTGACGATCCCGACCCTGAAAATTTCATTTTTCTGCTGGACGGGCCGCCAGGCAAGGTGAAGCATTCGGGCGAAAACGCGGCGAACTATGCCAATCCGGCTT
>JAUYFZ010000047.1 GCA_030689585.1 Rhodocyclaceae bacterium
CCCCCTTGAAGGGAAGGGAGAGATGCTCCTCCCCCTTGAAGGGAAGGGAGAGCTGCTCCTCCCCCTTGAAGGGGAGGGAGAGATGCTCCTCCCCCTTGAAGGGGAGGGAGAGATGCTCCTCCCCCTTGAAGGGGAGGGAGAGATGCTCCTCCCCCTTCAAGGGGGAGGCTGGGAGGGGGAGGGGGAAAGTGTTTCACGCTAATACAGGCATGAAGATTGCATTGCTAGGATACCTTCTCAACATCCGGCAATTTTTGCCGTTAGAAAAACCATCATGGCTGGCGTATTCAACACTGCATTGACTGCTCTGCATGCTGCCCAAATGGGCGTGCAGACGACGAGTCACAATATCTCGAACGCTTCGACGCCCGGTTATACGCGTCAGCAAATCGTTCAATCCAACAACACGCCGGTTATTTCTGGTTCTGGGTTTATCGGACAGGGAACCCATGTGGATGCGATTCAACGCATTACCGATGAATACACCACTCGACAACTGCTGGCGGCCCGAACCGGATTGGCGGAGATGAATACCTATTCAGCCCAGATTGCGCAGGTAGATGATCTGTTGGCCGATCCCGATGCGGGTCTTGCGCCCGCCTTGACTGCTTTTTTCAAGGCGGTGCAGGATGTAACCAAGTACCCTTCGTCTTCCCCTGCCCGTCAATCCCTGTTGTCGGGGGCAGAATCCCTGACGGCCCGTTTCCAGGCCATTGACCAGCGACTCGAAGAGCTACGCACGGGGATCAATGCCCGCATTACCGATGAGGTCACGGAAATCAATGCATTGACCTCTCAATTGGGGGAGATCAACCAGCAGATCATGACCGCTCAGGCGGCGGGGTATGGCCGTCCGGCCAACGATCTTCACGATCAACGGGATGAGCTTATTTCCAAGCTCAATGATGAAATACGCACCACGACCTTGTTGCAAGCGGATGGAACCTATTCTGTTTTTATTGGCAACGGTCAACCGCTGGTGGTCGGCCCCAATGTCGCCACGCTTTCTGCAGTGTCGGATGCGGGGGACCCGGAGCGGACGACCGTGGCCTACAAGTCCTCCTACGGGGCAACCATCACCATGCCCGAATCGCTTTTGACGGGAGGCAAGTTGGGCGGGTTGCTTGCGTTTCGCAATGAATCCCTCGATAAGGCCCAAAATGCACTAGGGCGTGTCGCGCTGGCACTGGGCACGAACTTCAACGCTCAACATCGGCTAGGGCAGGATTTGACAGGTGCTCTGGGCGGAAACCTGTTTGATCTCAGTCTTTCTGTGCCTGATGTTCAGGCTCATCCTACCAATGCCGCTCCCGCCACAGAACCCGCAGTGACGGTGACGAATGTGGGGAAACTGACGACGAGTGATTATCAGTTGAGTTATGACGGCACTAACTACACGCTGTTGCGGGGTTCGGATAATACTTCTTGGAGTAATGCGGCATTGGCAAATTTGTCTGCTGCGGTTGCCGCCAGTGAAGGGTTTACTCTAGCTGCGGGAACGTGGGCAACACCCACCGCAGGGGATCGTTTTGCGATTCGTCCCACGCGGGAGGCCGCCACTAACATTGCCGTGGCGATTACAGATACGCGATCTGTCGCGGCGGCTGCCCCTATTCGTACGATTACAACTCCCGGCAATACAGGCACGGCTGCAATTTCTGCAGGAACCGTCGACTCGACCTACACCACTCATCCACCGACACCGGTGACGATCACCTTCCCGTCCGCCACCACTTACAGCCTCAACGGTGGCGCATCTGTTGCCTATAACTCGGCAGGAACGACGATTACCTCTGCCGGCTGGACAGTACAAATCAAGGGAGTGCCTGCCACGACGGACAGTTTCCGCGTAGAAGGGAACACAGGCGGAACCGCTGACAACCGCAACGCCTTATTGCTCGGGGCGTTGCAAACGAGCAACAAAATGGAAAATGGCACGGCGACCTATGCGTCGGGTTATTCCCAGATTGTTTCCGATATTGGCAACAAGGCACGCACGGCAGAGGTGCAGGGGAAATCGTTTCAAATTCTGACGGATCAGGCGCAATCGGTGCACGATCAAACGTCTGCGGTGAATCTAGATGAAGAAGCGGCAGGGCTGTTACGTTATCAACAGGCGTATCAGGCCGCCGCAAAAATGTTCGAGATTGCAGGACGGCTTCTTGATGAAATTCTGGCGGTAGGGAGGTAATCCATCATGGTAATGAGAATTTCCACCAGCATGATCTTTGACGCGGGCGTTTCCGCCATCAACGCGCAGACGGCTGCGATGTTGCATACGCAACAACAGTTATCTACCGGACGACGCATTCTGAAACCTTCGGACGATCCTGTGGATGCTTCGCGTGCGTTGGTGATTTCGCAATCACGCGATGTCGCGCAGCAACAATCCGACAATCAAAAAACGACTGAATCCATGCTGAAGCTGGAAGAAAACTATCTGGCTAACGCCGATGAATTACTGGTGCGCGTGCGGGAACTGGCGGTTCAGGCCGGTAATACCACGTGGTCTGCTTCGGATCGGCGCACGATAGCGGCGGAGGTGCGGGGGCGTTATGACCAACTGCTTGGAATAGCCAATGCACAAGATGGCAACGAATATATCTTTTCCGGTTACAAGGGAGATACAGAGCCTTTTAGTGGTGCATTGGGCAGTGTGGGGGCGCAGACATTTTTGGGAGTTGGTGCGGAGGCGGTCACTTACAGTGGTGATGATGGTCAACGTAAACTTCAAGTGGCACCGGGGCGGCAACTGGCGGTTAACGATGCAGGGAGTGAGGTTTTCTATACCAGCGGTGGATCGAGCGTTTTTAAAGTGCTGGCCAATTTTGTGAGTGTGCTGGAGGGTTCTGGATCAGGTAATGGTTATTCAACTGACATCGCTGACATCATCACCGGCCTCGATTCATCCCAGGAATCCGTCGTCAACGCCCGTTCAACGGTCGGAACGCGAATGTCCGAATTGACCTCTCTATCCGCCATTGTCGAGGAACTCATTCTGGGTTACAGCAAAGCCATTTCGACTATTCAGGATGTGGACTACGCTCAAGCGATTTCATCACTTGAACGCCAGCAGACCGGTCTGGAAGCCGCCCAGAAATCTTTCCTGCGGATTTCGCAGTTGTCCATGTTCAATTACATCTGATGAACCGCTTCGTTTCGCTCTTGCTGCTGATACTGGCACTGGTCGCTTGTTCTAGCACTCCGGTGGGAGGCGTGCGCGGCTACCCTGAACATGGCACGATTGTTCCAAACGCGTTGCTTAAACTTACGCCTAGCATTTCTATTGAACTGGACAAACTGGTGGTTTGGGGGATTTATGCCGGTGTGGCCTGGCTCGTCCTCGATCCCTTGGCCCCGAACTGGGAAATCGAGGAAGCCCCCTTGCCGGAGCATCACATTCATTTTTCGCTGAAAATGAAACGTTATTACGCCGGAGGGCAGGGAGAAGCTCGCCCGACCTTTCATCGACGTGCCAAGGAACTGATGCAATACAACGGATTCGATGGCTATGAGGTGGTCGAATACAGCGAAAGCCTGGATTCTTCCGTGTTAGGTTCTCAACGCACCGCCACGGGTGTAGTTCGCATGATCTCGCACAAGTCGAAACCGGTGAAGAAGAGCTAGAATCCGCGTTTCTGTTTGCAACTTACCTCCTACTACTATGACCCTACCTGTCGACGACATTCGCATCCGCGAGATCAAAGAACTCTCCTCCCCCGAACAAATTTTGCGTGAATTCCCCGCGACCGAATCAGCGGCGAAGGTCACTTATGAAACGCGTACCGCTATTCATCGCATTCTTCGTGGGGCCGACGATCGCCTGTTGGTGATTACAGGCCCCTGTTCCATCCACGATTTCGAAGAAGCACTGGATTATGCGCAGCGTCTTCAGGCGGAAAGTGTTCGGCATCGGAACGATTTATTGATTCTGATGCGGGTGTATTTTGAAAAACCGCGCACCACCGTGGGCTGGAAAGGGTTGATCAACGATCCGCAACTAGATGGTAGTTTCAAGATTAACGACGGCTTGCGCTTGGCGCGTCGGTTGCTCTCTGAGATCAACGCGATGGGTCTGCCCTGTGGTACCGAATTCTTAGATGTCATCACGCCCCAATACACGGCGGATTTGATCGCTTGGGGAGCCATCGGCGCACGCACGACGGAATCTCAGGTGCATCGTGAGTTGGCCTCCGGCCTGTCTTGTTCCGTGGGGTTCAAGAATGGTACTGACGGCAATTTGCGTATTGCGGTCGATGCCATCAAATCGGCCGCGAGTCCGCATCATTTCCTGTCGGTGACCAAAGCGGGACATTCGGCGATCATCTCCACGAGCGGCAACGAGGATTGTCACGTCATCCTGCGCGGAGGTAAGGAACCCAACTTCAATGCGGCCAGCGTGGAAGCGGCTTGTGCGGAATTGGGGAAATCAGGTCTCGCTGCACGGGTGATGATCGATTTCTCTCATGCCAACAGTTACAAGGATTACCGGCGGCAAAAAGAGGTGGCGACCGATGTGGGCACACAGATTGCCGCAGGGGATGACCGCATTTTCGGGGTGATGATCGAATCCCATCTGAAAGAAGGACGGCAGGACATCAAGCCCGGTGTTTCCTTGGCCCCCGGCGTGTCCGTGACGGATGCCTGTATTGGATGGGAAGAGACGGTGACGATGCTGGAGGGACTGGCGGAATCTGTGCAGCAACGCAGGTTGGCACTGGCGGAACGCTAAACTGTAACTACTCAGGTCCGGTCGGAACACAGCTCTCCTCCCCCTTCAAGGGGGAGGCAGGGAGGGGGATGGGGGGAAGAATTCCGCGTAAAACCCCATCCCCACCCCAGCCCTCCCCTTGAAGGGGAGGGAGATTGACACCGACCTGAGTAGTTACGCTAAACTTTCGTCAGGATTTCACATCCCGTTGGGGTAACCAACACATCGTCTTCGATGCGCACGCCGATGTTATGGAATGCGCGGGGGATGTCGTCAGCGGGACGGATATAGCACCCCGGTTCGACCGTGAGCGTCATGCCGGGAACGAGGATTTTTCCGGCATCGCGGGTTTCTTCCCTGTAAAGCCCTGCGTCATGCACATCCAGCCCTAACCAATGACCTGTGCGGTGCATGTAAAAACGTTTGTACGCTTCTGATTCAATCACGCCATCGAGGCTGCCGTTAAGAAGTCCTAGGTCGATCATGCCTTGCGAGAGCACGCGCACAGCGGCATCGTGTGAATCGTGAAAAGCACGACCAGGCCGGAGGGTGGCGATGGCGGCCTTTTGTGCCGCCGCGACCAGATCGACCACTTCTTTTTGCGCACCGATGAGCGGCCCCCCCACGGGGAAGGTGCGGGTGATGTCGGCTGCATAGCCTTCCACCTCGCACCCTGCGTCAATCAAGACAAGATCCCCGGCTTTCATGCACCGGTCATGGGTAACGTAATGGAGCACGCAGGCATTCGGGCCGGAGGCGACGATGGGCGGATAGGCCGGATGGTGTCGGCCTGATTTGCAAAATTCATACAACAGTTCGGCTTCGATTTCATATTCAAATCGCCCTGGCGCGATGAGAGATTGGGCGCGTCGAAAAGCGTTCGCAGAAATATCGGCCGCACGGCGCATGAGGGCGATCTCATGGTCATCCTTGATGAGGCGCATTTCATCGAGGATGTGGCGGACATCGTGGATGCTCGCTGGGGTACGCGTGCCCTTGCGAGCCAGCGCACGCACCGCATTGACGGCGGTCATGAGGCGCGTGTCCCAAGCGGCATCGTGTCCCATCGAAAACCAGAGGGCGGGTTGATTGGCAATCAGTTCCGGGAGCTTTTCGTCCAGGGTTTTAATGGAATGGGCTTCATCAATCCCAAAGGTTTCCCGTGCGGCATCGGGGCCAAAACGGAAGCCATCCCACACTTCTTTGGCGGGATCTTTCTCACGACAAAACAGAAGGCTGCGCGGGGAATCTCCTGCGATCAGCACCAGTACGGCTTCAGGTTCTGGAAAACCGGTGAGGTAGTGAAAGTAGCTATCCGCGCGATAGGGATAGGCCGTATCCCTGTTTCGCATCTTTTCCGATGCGGTGGGAATAATGGCCATGCCCTCTCCCATTTTTGTCATGTGAGTGAGCAAACGCTCGCGGCGGGATTTAAAGGGATTCATTGCGCACTTTGCTGTCAATTTCCATCAGGCGTTCTGGTGTGCCGACATCGAACCAGCGGCCATCGAATCGTTCGCAGGAAAGTCGATTTTCGTTCATCGCACGATGTAGAAGTGGGGCGAGTTTGGCCGATTGGTTGCATTCTAGTTCGGCAAACAGGGCAGGGCGATAGAGACCGATGCCGGAGAAGGTGAGTTTTTCCTGATCGGCAAAAATGAAATCGCCTTCGGGATGATGCGGTGGATTGGGTACTAATACGAGATGCGCCAAGTCTTGTGGGGGCAGTAGGGGCAGCTTCGTCAAATCAAAATCGCACCAGATGTCGCCATTGATCACCAAAAAAGGCTCGTCACCCAAAAGTGGCAGGGCATGGCGAATGCCGCCGGCGGTTTCCAGCGCCCCCGTGGGTTCTGCGGAATAACGAATCGATACGCCCCAAGCACGACCCTCGTCTAACAGGGCTACGATTTGCTCGCCCAGATGGGCGTAATTGATGACGATTTCGTGAAACCCTGCCCGAGCTAATCGTTCCAGATGCCAGACGATCAAAGGTTTGCCCGCCACGGGCAGAAGCGGTTTAGGGGTGTGGTCGGTCAGAGGACGCATCCGCTCTCCACGACCGGCGGCTAGAATCATCGCTTTCAAAAGGAATACCCCGTCTGCTGGGGGCGGTTTTCCATTTCATCCATCAACCGCAGGAGCGGCGTTAAATCTCGGTAACGTCCGCAGGCGGTGCGTAGATATTTCGCGACGAGGGGCATGTCTTTCAAATAGCCATCCTTGCCGTCACGATGGCTTAAACGGGCGAAGATACCCAGTACCTTAATGTGCCGTTGCACGCCCATCCATTCGTAATCTCGGTGGAACTCACCAAAATCGGCACGCACCGGCAAGCCTACTTTCTTCGCTTTTTCCCAGTAACGGGCCAGCCAGTCGAGGGTGTGTTCTTCCGGCCATTCGATATAGGCATCCTTGAAGAGCGAGGCAAGATCGTAGGTGAGGGGGCCGAAGACGGCATCCTGAAAATCGATGATGCCGGGGTTGGGCGCAGTGACCATCAGGTTGCGCGAGTGGTAGTCGCGGTGGACGAAAACTTGAGGTTCGGCGAGATTAACGGCAAGGATTTTTTCAAACGTCGTTGCTAGTTGTTCTCGTTGCGGATTGGACAGCGCGATGTTCAGGTGTCGGGACACGTACCAGTCTGGAAAGAGGACCAGCTCGCGGTGGAGCAAACTGCGGTCATAGTCCGGTAATTCACCGGAACGACTGGCGAGTTGTAGGTGGATCAGCGCGTCAATGGCCGCACGATAATTTTCGTCCGAAGGTTCCATCAGATAGGTGGTTGCCCCCATGTCTTCGATCAGTAGAAAACCCTGTTCAACATTCCGGGCCAGTACGTCGGGCACGTGGACACCGGCTGCTTGGAATAAGGCCTGCACTTGTAACCAGGGATGCAGATTTTCACGATCAGGCGGGGCATCCATGACGATGTGAGTGGCCCCGTTTTCAAAGGTCACTCTGAAATAACGGCGAAAACTAGCATCGGCAGAAGCCGGTGCAAGTGTAAATAAAGAGTCGGGTCGAAATGTTTTAAGCCAACATTCGATGGCTTGAATGCGTTCCATAAGTGTTTGAGCGTTAGAATAGCGGTTCATTTTAGTGCCTTTATCTTCATTCATATGCCGCACCAACGGTTCGGGTGGTTGTTTTATTTTTTGGTCAGCGCGGCTATCGCGGCTGAAGGCTTGTCGCCGCTTGCGGTTGATCCGGCCTTGCTGGGTGCGTTGCCGGTCAAGCGGGTGATGGCTGCATCAAAACCGGCTGAAACTTCCTCGATGGTGGAGGTCTCTCCGGTCGTCTCCAACGATGCCCCCGTGGTTGCCACCGTGGTTGCCACCGTGGTTGCCCCTATGGTTGCTCCTATGGTTGCCCCCGTGGCTGTACCCGTGGTTGCCCCCGTGTCGAATGAACGGAAAGAATCCACGCTAAAAACCAGCCGTGCCATGACACCTGTGGTGGTGATGAAAAACGATGGACAGCCGCGGCCTGCCTTTATCAGTGCTGATCTGATTTACGGCAAGAGCGAAGTCGAAACGATTGCCGAGGGCGAGGCCGAGATGCGCAAGCTCGGCACAACGATCAACGCGGATCGGTTGACTTTCCAGCATCAGGACGAGATCGTGGATGCCATGGGAAAAGTACGATTGGCCGATGAAGAAACACTGATAACCGGTCCACATATGCGATTGCGCACGGCGGATGACACGGGGTTCTTTGAAAATCCTACCTACGTCATCAAGAAACCGGTTTCACCCACGACTCCCACCGCAACCTCAACATCCCGTGCGTCTATTGCAGGGGCAGGGGTGGCTGAACGTCTCAATTTCGACGGTAAAAATCTTTTTAGCCTCTTGAAAACTACCTACAGCACCTGTGCACCGGATAATCCGGCTTGGTATGCCCGTGCAGAAAAAATGAACCTTGATTACAACGCGGAGCACGGCGAAGCTACCCATGCTTCTGTTCATTTTCAGGGTGTGCCGATTCTCTATTCCCCTTGGCTATCTTTTTCACTCAACAATCAACGTAAGACAGGATTGCTGACACCGACTTACGGGACAACGGACAAAACGGGGGGGGAAATCGCCCTGCCTTTCTATTGGAATATCGCGCCCAACCGGGATGCCACCATTACGCCCCGGATCATGTCTCGGCGAGGAACGCAATGGAACACGGAGTTTCGGTATCTTGATCGGCATTACGGCGGTCAGGTGCGGTATGAATATTTGCCAGAGGATCAACTGACCAAAACACGCCGCACGGCCGCCACGTTGAGTCACCACCATACGTTTGGGCGAGGATTTTCAGGGAATCTGGAACTCAACAGCGTCTCAGACAGCAACTATTTCACGGACCTTTCTTCGCGCCTCGCGCTGATTTCTCAATCCAACTTGGTTCGTCAGGGCAGTTTGGCCTATAGCGGGGGATGGTGGAATACAACAATGTTGGCGCAGAGTTATCAAACGCTGGGAACGGCATCCACGCCCTACTTCCGCCTGCCACAGATCAATTTGACCGCATCAAAATCAAAACTGCCCATGAACCTCTCGTTCAATCTGGCGGGCGAATATGTCAATTTCGACCACGCGACCAACCTGATTGGTCAGCGTGTCGTGATATATCCGCAATTCTCGTTACCCCTGCAAACACCGGCTTTTTCGGTCACCCCCAAACTGGGGTTTCACGTATCGCGCTATGACTTGAAGCGACAGGCGGTGGGCACGCCGGACAGTTTTTCGCGCCAGGTGCCGATTTTCAGTGTGGATTCCACGATTGCCTTTGAGCGCGATCTCACTTGGATTGACGGAAAGGCCATGACGCAAACGCTGGAACCACGCTTGTATTACGCCTATATTCCCGTGCGCGACCAGAGCCAGATCCCCGTTTTCGATTCCGGTCGAGCCGGTTTCGATTTCGCGCAAATTTTTACCGAGAACCGTTTTGGTGGCCACGATCGCATCGGCGATGCCAATCAGGCCACGCTCGCCGTGACGTCCAAACTGCTGGATTCCAATACCGGGGCGGAGCTTTTGCGCGGCACGCTCGGTCAGCGGTTCTATTTTTCTGATGAACGCGTGTTGCTGCCCGGCGAAACCGCCGCCTCTGCTCGCACCGATAAAAAGACAGACATCCTCGGCGCGCTATCGGGGCGTGTGCTCGACAAAACCTGGATCGATGCGGCCTGGCAATACAGCCCCGCCAAGGGATACACCGAACGGTTCAACGTGGGGGGGCGTTATCAACCCAATGCGACGCGGGTGATGAATGCCGCTTATCGTTATACCAAAAGCGAATTGGGCCAGATGGACGTGTCAGGGCAATGGCTGATGTTTGGCGGTTGGCACGCCGTCGGTCGCTACAACTATTCTATGAAGGAAAAGCGCGTGATCGAATCCATCGCAGGGTTGGAATACGATGGCGGCTGCTGGACCGCGCGTGCAGTCGTGCAAACGTTGGCGACGCAGTTCAATACGATTACCCAAAAATACGATTCCACGCAATCTCTGTTTTTTCAGCTTGAGTTGAATGGTTTCTCCCGCATTGGTTCTAATCCGGTGGATCTGTTGAAACGCAACGTTCCCGGTTACGGCATCATCAATCAACCGACTGCCGATCCGGTTTTTGGGGCCCGATAATGAAACGTCTTTTTTTAGTGTTAACCCTGTTGTTCCCGCTGACGGGGGCGGCCCAGCGATCACTTCCTGTGGAGGCAGACCGTATTGTCGCTATTGTGGGTTCCGAGGCGATTACCCTGCATGAATTACGCACGCGGATGACGGTGGTCGAACGCCAGCTTCGCACTCAGAAAATCCAGTTACCGCCGCGTGAGTCTTTTGAACGGCAATTGCTCGAACGCATGATCGTCGACCGATTGCAAGTGCATCTGGCGAAAGAAACAGGGTTGTCTATTTCCGACGGAGAACTGGATGCGGCCTTGCGCCGCATCGCTGAAAACAACCGGTTGTCTCCCCAGGATTTTCGGGCGGCCCTCGAAAAAGACGGCATTCCTTGGGCTAAGTTTCGTGAGGAAATTCGAGAAGAAATCACTTTGTCTCGCTTACGCGACCGCGAGGTGGAAAACCGCATCGTCGTCTCCGAAGGGGAGATCGACAACTATTTGGCGGATATCAGCCGCAATACCTCAAATGCCTCTGAAAATAGTCAAGTCAAAATTGCTCATATTCTTGTTCGAGTACCGGAACAAGCCGATGCGGCCAAGTTGGCTCGTTATCGTGAGCGGGCCGAAAAAGCCTTGGCTCAGATTCAAGGTGGAGATGATTTCAGTCGCGTGGCGGCGACCTTTTCCGATGCGCCGGATGCCAATGTGGGCGGCATGATGGAATTGCGGGCGACGGATCGCCTGCCTACCCTCTACGCGGAGGCCGTATCGCAGATGAAACCGGGCGAGGTTACGCCCGTCTTGCGAAGTCCCGCTGGTTTTCACCTCGTCAAACTGATCGAACGGCAGGGAGGGGGGGGGGCTGTGCAAGCGATTCGCCAGACGCACGCACGACATATTCTCCTCAAGGTGGGCGAATTGACCGCCGACGAGGAAGCGAAACATAAACTGATCGGGCTGAAGGAACGGCTCGACAACGGGGGCGATTTTGCCGAGCTGGCCAAACTGCATTCCAATGACCTTTCTGCTACGAAGGGGGGCGATTTGGGGTGGATGTATGAAGGAGACACCGTGCCTGATTTCGAGCGGGCCATGGATGCGTTAAAGATCAATGAAATCAGTGCGCCGGTGCGTTCGCCTTTCGGTTGGCATTTGATTCAAGTGATGGAACGTCGTACGGAAGATGCCTCGTTGGAACGTAAAAGACTCACCGCACGAGCGACACTGCGTGAACGTCGTTCCGATGAAGCCTATCAGGATTGGTTGCGCCAGTTACGCGATCAGGCTTACGTTGAATATCGTCTTGAAGAACGTTAACGTGAAACACAGCCCCATCCCC
>JAUYFZ010000049.1 GCA_030689585.1 Rhodocyclaceae bacterium
GGGGGTGGTTGGGTGGGGCAGATGCTCCTTCCCCTTCAAGGGGAGGGTTGGGGAGGGGATGGGGGTCAATGGGGCATGTTTCATGATGCGGGGTGGCGATTCGCCATGCCCGTTAACGTGAAATACACTCATTCGGAGTGCCCCGTAACAATCGAGCGCAGCGAGCCGATGAGAACCCCCCGAGAGGGGGGCGAAGGGGGGCGGGCGATTAATCGCATTGAACGAATTTCATGTGACAGGGGTGAGCTTCGTGACCATGCGAGTTAATGTGGAACAACCCATGCCGATGATGACCTGTTCTATTTACCGAGGGTGGCAATCGGCCATGGGTCGTTGATATGGCACGCATCGATCTTATTCCGCGCAGTTGGCGAAACCGGCATCGCACAAAACGGGCTTGGCGTGTGTTTCTTTGGGGGTTGGCCGGCTCCCTGTTCGTCATGGTGGCGTTGCGTGCCTGGTTAGCCTGGCAAATGCGTGATATTCACGCCTTTTCACAACGCATGACCGACGAAAAGGCAGCGTTGGAGCAATCGTTGGCAGCGAATCGGGATAATTACAATCGCTTCAAACTGCTCCGCGCTAGTGAAGCGCAAATGGAGGTCAATCGTTCCCTTTCTGTGGTGACCACGGTTCTTGAACCGTTGGATGAAGACATGGCTGACAGCTTGACATTAGAAAGTCTGATCGTGCAATTTCCGGATAAGGGCAAAGAAGAAGGGATGACCGAAAAACGGGTTGCGCATATTTTATTGGACGGAGAATCCCGAAGTGCGGACAAGCTCACCCTTTTTACCAACAAATTAGAAGTTCGAAAAAACTGGCGCAATCTCAAGGTTGGAAAACTGGAACCGAAGCGGGAAAGCCAATGGCTAGGTTTTTCTTTGGAAGCAGAGGTGGATTTCAAATGATCGCGCATCTCCAGCAACTAGAAGAAAAGTGCATTACCTCGTTATCGAAGGCAACCCCTGTTTCGTTGGTTCCGCTCCTTGTGTTGACGTGGGTGTTGATGATCGGTCTGCTGGCGGGATCATGGATCATGCCTAACTGGCGGGAATGGATGTCCGCTAATGCAGATCGTTCCCTATTGGAAGCACAGGCATTGCCCTCGTCAGCCTTGGGTGATCCGGCTCGCCTACGTGCGGAAATAACTGCTTTGGAACAGCGTTTGGCGGATGTGCCCACCGGATTGACGGGAGGGGCGGTTGCCATGGAACGCATTGGACAATCTGCGGCAACCGCAGGACTTTTAGGTGTGGAGGTTCGGCTGATCGAAACGGGTTCAAAGGGAGGAGAACGAGGAATTTCCATTGAAGCCGTTGGAAGCTATGCCCAGCTTGGGAGCTGGCTGGAACGGTTCCCTGACGAACTCCCTTGGATATTGCTCAATCGCATCGAGTTTCTTCGAGGCAATTCGGCCACCGCTTCACCGGAAGTCTCACTAAAACTGCGTGGCGTGCTACTTTCCACGCCTTCCCCGACACCTCTCTCATCGAAAACTCCCTGAGCATGAATTTCTATCGACATACCGGCTGGCTATTGATGAGTGCCGCCTCGCTGGCATGGGGATTTGAACCCAAGACAAGTCTTTTTACCAATCCGCTCAAGGAAGTACGACCCGCAACGCAGACAAACAATCAGAGCAGTCCTTCTTCCTCCCCTGTGCCAAAGCCTGTTACGCCTACCGCCATTTCCCCCAACATGCCCACCTTGAGCAAGCGAGCTTTACGCGGAGTGATTATCAATGGCGAAAACTCTTGGGCCAATGTAGATGGTGATTTGATTCGCAAAGGCGGTCTTCTGGATGGATGGCGACTGGATCGATTGGAACCTGACGCTGCTCATTTTTCACGTCGGGGCAAAAAGCAGGTACTTGAGCTTCAACATCCCAAGGTTCAGGAATCTTCCTCTGTTGCGGTTACAGCACAGGAGGCATCAGGGCCAACCGCCACATCCCTCTCCCCCGCATCCCCTGCTGCTTTACCTTCCGCCATAGGCACGGGCATTTCGCCGCAGGAACTTCTTCAAAAACTCATCGGAACTCCCGGAAATATCGCAGATAAGCCGAAATAGTATCGTTGTTTCGGGCTTGAGAAACGGTCACATTGGTTGATAGTAACGGGCATGAGCGCACGCTACCGTTACTCTCTCGTTTTATTTCTTCTGTTGATGTCGGCCTTCGTTCCGGCGCAAACGGCTTCTCCCCCTCCCTCTGCGGCGGGAATGATTTCGTTGGTGCTTCGGGACACCCCCATCGTGGAAGTTTTCGACATGCTGGCCCGGAGCGAAAAAGTCAATATTGTGTTGAGTAAGGGGATGACGGGCAACGTATCTCTCAACCTGCATGGTGTTACCTTGGATCAGGCGATCAAGGCAGCGGCGGAAGCCGGAGGCTATGTGGCAGAACGGCGCGGAAATGCGTGGCAAGTCGTTGATCGTAAGGAAATGGGGTTGGAAGAACCTACGGCGGAGACGGATGTCGCGACGATCAAGCTCCAGTACGCCGTGGCTAAATCGGTGGCCGATATTCTGACCAAACATCTGTCCCGCTACGGCAAGGTCACTCCGCTCACGGAGCGCAATATGGTGGTCATAGAAGATCGTCCGGCTTCTTTAGCCAAATTGCAACGCATTCTTCAAGCACTGGATCAGGAGCCGAAGCAGATATTACTGGAGGCAAAAATTCTGGAAGTCACGCTGGACAATACGCAAACCTTTGGCATTGATTGGCGAGGCATTATCAATATTGACAGTGGAAACGCAACAGGATCATTTGGATTGGGAGGGGCGGGGTTGGTGAGTACCCAAGCCGCTGGAACCGCCAATACGGCCTTGGGTGCTTTCGCAGGTAAAGCGTCAAATGGATTTTTTGCTTCGCTGACAGGGCCACGGCTCATGGCCTATTTACACGCCTTGTCAGCAGATGGTCGTTTGCACACCCTATCGACTCCCCGCTTGCTGGTGACAGATGGACAAGAAGCCAAAACACAGGTGGGTGATAACACAGGCTACAAGGTAACCACCACGACGACGACGGGTACCAGCGAATCAATTGAGTTTTTGGATTCGGGAGTCATTCTTAAAGTAACCCCCTCGGTGGATAATAAAAATCGCATTTTGCTCAAATTGCAACCGGAAATTAGTTCGGTGAGTGTGTCAGCGCTGGGTGTCCCCAGCAAAAAGTCTACTTCCGTGACTACCCAGGTGATTGCCATGGATGGCGAGACAGTGTTTATCGGGGGATTGATCAAAGGCAGCAGTAATAAGACCAAGGAAGGCATTCCCGGGTTATCCGACCTGCCTATCTTTGGTGGAGTCTTTGGCTATCAGAAGGATGTCACAGGATCAACAGAAACCATTGTGCTCATCACCCCACGACTAGTGAATCCTGGCGAGCAGGGTGGATTTGCCTTTGTTCCTGATACGGCCACCCGTCGTCTTGAGGAACAAGCTTTCAAA
Organism: Rhodocyclaceae bacterium; assembly: GCA_030689585.1. Lineage (GTDB taxonomy): Bacteria > Pseudomonadota > Gammaproteobacteria > Burkholderiales > Rhodocyclaceae > Nitricoxidivorans. The sequence continues at coordinate 3,460 of JAUYFZ010000049.1, forward strand.
GATAGCCAGACTCGCAAAATGGAACCTGCCGCAGTGACTCAGCCAATTATTACGCCTCTTAGTGTGCCGTAGTCGCCAGTTTTAGCGTTACGCTGCAAGTAGGGCATGCAAGCGATTGGCGGCGGGCATTTGTATTTCAACCGATTCAAAAAACGAAGCGGGGTAGAGGTAATCTTCACCGGAATCGTCGATGATTCTCAACATGCCATGAGAATCGGGGGGGGCGAATATTTCGTATAGGCGACCGAGTGTCAGGTCATTTGTCGAAAACTCGCCAAAACCCTCTCGTGAAAGACAGACTACGAATTTCATAACCACTCCTTTATCTTCAGTTTTACTGGCTCTATGCGGTTTGTAGTGGGTGACATGCCATATCGCTGACATGACAGTCTCCCTCCCCTTCAAGGCTACCGTATGCACACATCTTTTAACTTGTTGATTGCACATGGGAAAAGAGACGCACCAAGTTCCCTCCCCTTCAAGGAAGAGACGCACCAAGTTCCCTCCCCTTCAAGGGGAGGGTTAGGGTGGGGATGGGGTATCTATGGCATTGTATTTGTAACTGATTGAATTATATGGAGTCTTCATTCCCCCATCCCCCTCCCAGCCTCCCCCTTGAAGGGGG
>JAUYFZ010000050.1 GCA_030689585.1 Rhodocyclaceae bacterium
CCCCCTTCAAGGGGGAGGCCGGGAGGGGGATGGGGGAAAGGGTTACGCGCAACTGTAGCCTCCCCATCCCCTCCCCAACCCTCCCCTTGAAGGGGAGGGGGGGCGTCACCGCTATCGTCCACCACTTTTAGTTGCACCCATGATGACTTGTTCCATTTACCGAGGGTGGCAATCGGCCATGCGAGTTAATCAAAATGGCAGCTTCATGCCCGGTGGTAGATTGAGTCCTGAGGTCACGCCGCCCATTTTGTCTTGTGTCGTTTGTTCAACACGGCGATTGGCATCGTTCATGGCGGCTGCAATCAGGTCTTCCAGCATTTCCTGATCGTCCATGACTGTCGGATCAATGAGCACTCGTTTGACATCGTGGCGGCAGGTCATGATGACTTTGACCGCCCCTGCGCCCGATTGTCCTTCGACTTCTACATTCGCTAGGTCTTCTTGCGCTTTTTGCATTTTTGCTTGCATCTGTTGGGCCTGTTTCATCAGGCCGGCGATGCCTCCCTTGTTCAACATGGTTTTTTCCTTTACAAAGATTTGAGCGTGGATTCATCGATGGACGCATCGAAAGTGTCGGTCATGTCGCGCACAAAAGCATCCTGTTCAATGGCGGTAGAGGCTTTCTTTTGGCGTTCATTCATCAGGTTTTTCGTGCGCTCGGCTTGGTTGCGCCATTCCGACGGAGGAGCAATGGGAATGCGCGGGACTTTCGGCGTCAGAGGGGAGCTTATCGCCGCCGGTGCGGACGGTAGCTCCCTCTCCTTCAAGGGGAGGGCAGGGGAGGGGATAGGTGTGTGGGTGGAAGTGGGCTGTGTGTTAACTTCCGGACGGAAAGCGAAGAGCCGAAGCAGCATCATCGTAAAACCACTATATTCATCCGGAGCCAAAGGAAGATCGTTTCGTCCGTGAATAGTGATCTGATAGCAAAGTTGAAGAAATTCTGCGTCAAACGCTTTTCCGTAAGGGGTTAGCCGTGTCCGTTCGGCTTCATCGGTAATTGCCTTGGGGGCCATTTGTACGAGAGCGATGCGATGAAACAAGGTCGCCAGTGCCAAGGCGCAGGCATCGAAGGAGAGGCTTTTGGATTCCATCTCGTCGGCGACAGTCAAAAGTGCTTGGAGATTGCCCGCCGCCAGACCGTCCAGAAGGGCATACAGAAAATCATCCCCCACGGTTCCTAACATGTCGCGCACTTCGGTTTCCTTGAGTTGTCCCGCGCCGTGGGCGATGGCCTGATCGAGGAGGGAGAGCGCATCGCGCATACTGCCCGCCGCTGCTTGGGCAATGGGGAGGAGGGCCGTCGGTTCGAAGGAAAATCCTTCAGCGGTGAGGACGCGCGTCAAGTGATCAACGATGTGCGTTTGTGGCATCTGCTTCAGATTGAACTGAAGGCAGCGGGAAAGTACCGTTACCGGGATTTTCTGGGGGTCGGTGGTGGCCAAAATGAATTTGACATGTTCGGGCGGTTCTTCGAGCGTTTTCAACATTGAGTTGAAGGCTGACTTGGACAGCATATGCACTTCGTCAATGATGTAGACCTTGTAACGGCCGACGGTGGGCGCGTACAGAGCGTTATCCAGTACTTCGCGCATGTTATCCACGCCTGTGTTGGAAGCCGCATCCAGTTCGATCACATCCACGAATCGTCCGCTGTCGATTTCCATACAGGCTGAACAAACACCGCACGGACGGGCCGTGATGCCTGTTTCACAATTCAGTGCCTTGGCGACAATGCGAGCAATCGTCGTTTTACCAACGCCGCGAGTGCCGGTAAAAAGATAGGCGTGATGCAGTCGTTGTTGTTCCAACGCATGGGTCAGTGCACGGACGACGTGTTCTTGCCCGACTAACGTATCAAATGATTTGGGTCGCCACTTTCGGGCGAGTACTTGTGAACTCATGGGGGGGGATTCTACCCGGCCAGGGCCAGTTTCAGTTGAGTATCCCAACTGGGCAATTTCATGCCGAAGTCGGTGAGCAATCGGGTGTTATCGAGTTGCGAATTGGCGGGACGACGGGCGGGCAAGGGGTATTCCTCCGTGGTGATAGGAATCATGCGTGCGGGGAGTTTTTTGTTTGCGACGATGGCTTGGGCAAACCCATGCCATGAAGTTTTTCCAGCCGCACTTAAATGATAAATGCCTTCTTGATTTTCATATCGCGATAAACATAAAGCGGTGGCTTCTGCAATCATGCGGCTCCAAGTGGGCGCACCGATTTGGTCGGCAACCATACGCAGTTCGTCGCGTTCGGCAGCCAGTCGCAGGATGGTTTTCAGAAAATTGTGTCCTCGGTGTCCATAAACCCAGCTCGTGCGAAAGATCAAATAACGGCAATCCATGGCATGAATTGCCTCTTCGCCCGCCAGTTTGCTGCGCCCATAAGCATTGACGGGATGGGGTACGTCTTCTTCGATATAGGCACTCGCTTTCGATCCGTCGAAAACGTAATCGGTTGAATAATGAACGAGCAAAGCATCCAGCCGCTTCGCCTCTTCGGCCAGAATGCCCGGTGCGATAGCGTTGATGAGAGTCGCTGCGGGTTCTTCCGATTCCGCCTGGTCGACCGCCGTCCAAGCCGCTGCGTTAACGATGATGTTGGGCTGAACGTCAGAGAGAACGGCCCGGATGTGATCGGGACGAGCTAAATCAAGTTCGGTGCGGTCATAGGCCACGAGTTCTCCGAGCGATGCCAAAGTCCGCTCCAATTCCCAACCGACTTGACCATTTTTGCCGATGAGAAGAATGCGTTTCAAGAAAATGTCTCGCAGGCGGGCCAAGGTTTACCCGCCGTATCTTTTGCGGCGAGAATGGGTGTACCTTCAAGCGGCCAATCAATGGCCAATGTCGGGTCGTTCCAGAGCAAAGTGCGCTCGTGTTCCGGTGCGTAATAGTCGGTGGTTTTATAGAGGAATTCGGCAAAGTCAGAGGTAACGCAGAAACCGTGAGCGAAGCCGGGCGGGATCCAGGCCATGCGTTTATTGACCGCAGAGAGGGTGAACCCCACCCATTTCCCGAAGGTAGGCGAGGAACGACGCATATCCACAGCGACATCAAAGACTTCGCCTTCGGTTACGCGTACGAGTTTTCCTTGAGGCTGCACGATCTGGTAGTGCAAGCCGCGCAATACGTTTCGGGCAGAACGTGAGTGGTTGTCCTGCACAAAGTCGGCGTTTAGCCCCAGTGCCGCCAGTGTTTTTTTGTTCCAGCTCTCGTAGAAAAAACCACGATCATCGCCAAAGACCTTCGGTTCGATAAGCAGGACATCGGGAATGTCGGTATGAATGCGTTGCATCAATAAACCCTGTCGCGGAGTAATCCGAGTAAATAAGCGCCGTAGCCGCTTTTGGCTAGAGGTTGGGCCAAACGTTCCAGATCGGCATCGGTAATCCAGCCACTGCGCCAGGCGATTTCTTCAGGACAAGCCACCTTTAACCCCTGCCGTTTTTCCAGCGTAGCAATGAACTGGCTGGCTTCGAGTAGTGAATCATGCGTGCCCGTATCGAGCCACGCCATACCGCGTCCCATTATTTCAACTTTGAGGGTGCCTTGTTCGAGATAGTGGCGATTAACATCGGTGATTTCCAGTTCGCCACGAGGAGAAGGTTTTAAGTTCGTGGCAATGTCGCACACCTGAGAATCGTAAAAATATAAACCAGTCACGGCGTAGCGTGATTTTGGTTTTGATGGTTTTTCCTCGATGCTGATGGCCTGACGTGCAGCATCAAATTCGACGACTCCGTAGCGTTCAGGATCATTGACCGCATAGGCGAATACGGAAGCACCCTCGCCCCGGGCGGTTGCACGCGCCAACTGTGGCCCCAATTCGTGACCGTAGAAAATATTGTCGCCCAACACCAAAGCGGAAGGCCCGTTTCGGACATGTTCCCGACCGATGATAAAGGCTTGCGCCAGCCCATCGGGTGAGGGTTGCACCGCATAGGTGAGATTCACTCCCCACTGCGCGCCATCCCCGAGTAATTGTGAGAATCGCGGCGTATCCTGTGGTGTGGAAATCAGCAAAATATCGCGGATACCCGCCAGCATGAGGGTCGCCAGCGGATAGTAGATCATCGGCTTGTCGTAGACCGGCAGAAGCTGTTTCGAGATGGCCAGTGTTGCCGGATGAAGTCGGGTGCCGGAACCGCCGGCTAGGAGGATACCTTTACGTGTCATGTTGATTCCT
>JAUYFZ010000055.1 GCA_030689585.1 Rhodocyclaceae bacterium
GGAGTTTAGCATAAAACATACGACACATTATGCGTGACATGACACTAGGTTATTTTTGAGCCACAAACTTGAGGATGGACTCGATTTCCGAAATCGTGGTATTGAACCATTCAACCCCAGGCACATTCTCGCGCCATTTTCCCCAAGCCTTGAGTGTGTTGTGGATTGCAAGCTCTGTCGGACCTACACGTTTTACCTGCCAACGACCGAGAATGACAGAGTTGTCGAAAATAGCTGAACCTTTGCATTGACTAGCGACTCGGTCATCAATATTTCCTAGCGTTTTCCCTATTTTGATGGGGAATGGCTCTGTTGGCTTCACCAGCACAGGGAAGCTAAAAGCATATATCCAGCCTTCAAACTCCGCTGACGTTTCATCACCATCCTCAAGTGCGGACTCTTCGAGCTCCTCGTCGGGCACATCTTCGACGGTCTTCGCACGAAACATTCCACCTCCAAGATTAACGAATATCTCCTGCTCCTTTGCGATAAGCGAGACAATAAACTTTATGATTGAATGGATTGGATCGAGGCGATCCGATTGTGCTTTCTTGATCTTTGTTTGCTGCTGTTCGGGAGAGAGGTATTTGTCGATAATCGACTGCGCCAACTCCGTCAGACGGAACGGCTCTCCGCCAACCACATCGGGTAACTGCTGTGCTTCTTGTAGGACGACATATCGCCCAAATTTGTAGCAAAATGATCGCGTTGGCTCAAACTCAATGTTCATAGTCCTTTGCTCCAAAAATTACATGTCTTAAGAAGTTGCAATGTACCGGAGTCGAATTGTCTTGACGCCATCACGCAAATACAACTGACACATGCCCCGTCGGTTGTGAACGTCCAGCCGGTTTAACAACGATCTCGACATTGCGTCCCAGGCGAGTCAGGCATTCCAGCATTTTGGCTTCCGAAATTCCGCGGAACTGTCCGCGCAGCAAATTGGGAAGCTTGGGCTGGGTCATGCCCAGCAATTCTGCGGCTTGCGCCTGGGTGAGTTTGCGCCGCTTGATGATCTCGCCGATCTTGGTGGCCAGTTGCGCCTTGACCAGCATTTCCTCCGCATTCTCCAATCCCAAATCGGCATAGACGTTAGTGCTTCCTTGTTCTATTTTGCTCATTGTCCTGCTCCTTTGCATACCAATTCCTTAGCCCGGAATAAGCACCGTCACTTGCGTCCGCCTTAGCAGCTTCTTGAAATCGGCATCGAAAGTAACAAGGTGTTCGCCGAGTTGAATCACTGCCGCCGCGAGCCACGCGTCGGGGATATCGTTGGCGGTCAGCTTTTTCTCCACGCAGAGTTGGCGCATTATTGGCCACTCGACACCGAGAGAAGGCATCTCGACACCCGGCACCGCTAAGAGCGTATCCAGAAATTCCACGGCATCTTTCACGGGCGTAGGATGCACGAATATCCTCGAATTTGTAACGAGCCGCAAGAAGCTGGCAACAACCATTGGCATCAGCCTCAGGTTTGCACCATCTGCGCATGCGGCAATGGCTTCATCCAAACACGTATAGGCTGTTTTGTGGTGAGGGTGATCGCTTCGCGACGCCGCAATCAACACATTGACATCAGGCGTCATCGTCAGCAGCATCCAGCATTGCTTTATTGCTGCTCGGGTTCAGGCCGGCAACCAAACCTCCGCGCCCCTTGAAGACAGGAATCTTTTGCTTTTTTGGCTTGGTTGCGGCATGGGAAGACCGCAGGCGGAGCTGCAATCCCTCCTCGATTAGCCGCGTCAGGCTGGTTTGCTGTTGCGCGGCCAGCGCTTTGGCATTGGCAAGCAGGGAATCGTTGATGTCAAGAGTGGTTTTCATGGGTAAACAATACAGATTTCTGTATATGACGTCAATCTTCAATGGCCGCCTTGTGAAAAACACGCCAATGACGGGGCGGCACTTGGCAGTTATTTACCTTGGCTTGGCGTGAGCCGGACGAAACGCCTTGCATCGCTCCGGATCGGATTCCAGGTACGCGCCTTCGATCAGGTCGATACAGTACGGGATGGCAGGGAACACGGCGTTCAGGCAGTCGTCGATTGCGGAAGGTTTTCCGGGCAGGTTGACGATCAGGCTCTTGCCGCGTATCACGGCGGTCTGGCGCGACAGGATCGCGGTGGGTACAAACTTCAGCGAGGCGGTGCGCATCAGTTCGCCGAAACCCGGCATCATCTTTTCGCATACCGCCTCGGTGGCTTCCGGCGTGACGTCGCGCAACGCCGGGCCGGTGCCGCCGGTGGTGACGATCAGGCAGCAATTTTCCACATCGCTTAACTGGCACAGCGCGGCTTCGATCTCCGGCTGTTCGTCGGGAATCACTTTCGCCACCGCCTCCCACGGCGAGGTTAACACGCGCGTGAACCATGCGTGGATGGCCGGGCCACCCTTGTCTTCATATTCGCCGCGGCTGGCGCGGTCGGAAATGGTCAAAATGCCGATACATGCGATGCTCATAGTTATTCCTTAAAACCTGAATTCATCATTTGGACTTTTATTGCGGCCACTCTACCACTCCCTCCTCCTTGCAGGGGGAGGGTTGGGGAGGGGG
>JAUYFZ010000150.1 GCA_030689585.1 Rhodocyclaceae bacterium
CTTTTGCGCGTACAAAACGAAATCAACCGGCTGGCCGATTTCTTGAGGACATTTCACGGGTTTGCCGCACCGCAGGAGATGAACCGACTGCCTTGTCAGTTGGATCAAATATTAGAAGACGTGATGCTTTGGACGCGTAAAGAAGCACGAACCTATAACGTCGTCATTGAATACGCGCCGTGTTGTGGTGCAGTGCCTGCTCTGTGGGCGGATCCGGCGCAGTTAAAGCAGGTACTGCTCAATCTGGTCATCAACGCGATTCATGCGATGCCGCACGGAGGCATCATTCATATTGGCATGTGTCGCCTTTCTGCTTCGCATATACGGTTTTGTGTGCGCGACACCGGCTTTGGTATTCCACAGGAACTATTGTCGAAAATATTTGATCCATTTTTCACCACCCGTGCCGATGGCTCCGGCATTGGACTGGCGGTGGTTAAGAAGATTGCTTTGCAACATGGAGCCGTGATTCATGTCGAAAGTTCCACCGGGCATGGAACTTGCTTTGAGATTGATTGGCCTATCTCCGAGGAATTAAAGGAACATCATGTCTGAACGTATTCTGGTGATCGAAGACGACACGACCATTCGCGTCACATTGAAGGACATTCTGCAAAAACAGGGTTATCAAGTTGATCTGGCAGAAGATGGACGCAGCGGGTTGGAGCTTTTTCGCAATCGATCTTATGGGCTGATTTTGCTGGATTTGCATCTGCCTGACCGGCATGGGCTTGAAGTTCTCAAAGCCATGCGTGAATCGGATGCCGACGCGCTGGTGGTGGTGATGACGGCTTTTCCCGAAGTGCGCACCGCTGTGGATTGTGTCAAGTCGGGTGCCTACGACTACCTCAACAAGCCCTTTGAATTGGACGATCTCAAGGAAATCGTCCGCCGTGCCCTCGAAACTCGCCATTTGCGGCTGGAGGTGGAACGTCTGCGCATTCGCACCCCCGCACCTGTCACGCTGGAAGGCATGGTGGGGGCCAGCCCTGCCTTTAATGCGTTGGTGGAAGTGACAAGGCGCATCGCAGCAGCCTCCCGTGTGCCGGTGCTGATTCGGGGGGAATCGGGCACGGGCAAAGAGCGCGTGGCGCAGGCCATTCATCATCTCTCTGCGCGTGCCAGCGGACCATGGGTTACGTTGAACTGTTCTGCACTGGCGGAGGGACTTCTTGAATCCGAGATGTTTGGTCACGAGCGGGGTGCTTTTACCGATGCCAAGGTTGCCAAGCGGGGATTGCTGGAACTGGCCGATGGGGGCACTTTGTTTCTGGATGAAATTGGCGATCTTTCGTTGACGTTGCAACCGAAGTTATTGCGTGCCATTGAAACACAAACTTTTCGTCGTGTCGGCGGACAGAAAGAGTTGCAGGTGGACGTGCGTTTCGTGGCCGCTACCAATCGTGACCTTGCCACCATGGTCAAAGCGGGTACTTTCCGTGAAGACCTTTACTACCGGCTCAATGTCGGCAGCATCGAGATGCCGCCGTTACGCACTCGCGCTGGAGATATTCAACCGCTGGCACGATGTTTTCTCGATGAAGCCGCGAAAGTCATGGGCATGTCCAATGCGGAACTGGATCATCAAGCCTCTCTTTTGATCGAACAATATGCCTGGCCGGGCAATATTCGTGAATTGCGCAACGTCATGGAACGGGCCTTGATTCTGTCAGGGGGCGAGAGAATCGGCGCGATTCATCTGCCCAAGGAGATCACTGCAACAGGAAAACAAGGGTGGGGTGACAAGGCATCTGACGACGAAACGTTGCCATTGTCCGAAATCGAAAAACGCCATATCCGGCGCGTGCTCAATGCCAGCCGAGGCAATAAAACCCATGCCGCAAAAATTTTGGGCATTACCCGATTAACCTTGCGCACGAAGATCACGGAATACGGTTGGGATGAGTTTCTGGACAGGACGGAAACGATTTTTGATCGGTAAATTCCAAGAATAAAACCGTTCGTCCTAAGCTTGTCGAAGGACATTTTGAGCGTCGTTCATGGTTCGACAAGCTCACCACGAACGGTATTTGTTTCACGTTAAATCATCGGTCGCTTCAAGCGATTGCAGGATTTTGCGTAAGCGTCGAGAAAGCCTTTTTCTGCCAATCGAAAATCATTAAGTTCATAAATAGCTAAAAGCGAAAGGATGTAATCGCGTTTGGTAAAATCAACAAAGGAAATCGGAGGTAGCCCTGCTTGCAAGAGGGGCACGTTACAAATGGCACGAGCAGTTCGTTTGTTGCCATTCTGGAAAGGTTGGAGATACGGCAATCGCGTCATGAGATAAAAGGCGGCCTGAATCGGATCGTTAATATCGGCAGATCTAGCCAGCACAGTTTCCAGCATTTTTGCCACATACCCAGTGCCAGGGCGAAATACTGGTGAATAGGTGCTAAAGGCAATGTCTACCGGCATATATTCGCGTGTCACTCCTCGAAACTGAGCAGTTAAAAAATGATCTGATTCTGCCAGTGCTTCCTGTTCGTGATCGTTTGTTAATAACGCGTGGACTTGAAAGATGGAATCAAGACTGGGGTGATCATATAGATACTCGAAGGCTACTCGGTGATTCAAGACAAGAATGGCATCTTCTGCCGGTTTATTTGGGTTGCGTTCCCCGTAGTTGAACAATGCTTGCGTGTCGAGCATCGAATAGCTGCCCCCTTCTAGCACGGAAGATGCACAGGCAAAATCAATTAGGAATTTTGCCATCTCACGTCGGCTCAAAGATGCGGGGGGCAAAGAATTGGGGAAAGCGACTAATTGGATCGGCACATAATCCAGCGTTTCTTCGCGATATCGTGCAATTGGGCGTTCGGTATGTGATTTCAGGAAGTAGGTTGTTATTGCGGCTAACGGGTCAGTGCTGAAATAACGCACCGCCGGACCCCGTCCCGACTGCCTGAACAAGCCTGCATCACACCCTGCTTTTAACCAGCGATTGAGCGTTGGACGACTAATATTCAAGCGATTCGCCAATGCACCCGCAGCCACTCCCAAGGGGTATTCGTCAATAATTTTTAGCAGGTCGTTCTGTGACATGATAAGTTTACTTATTTGTTATTGTTTGGTTTTTTGGCTATCTTATCATGCGATGATGAGATTTTCACAAAAAAGCAAGAAGAGACTCAAAACAAGGTAGAAAACAATGGGGTCAGGTGTTCGCAGTAACAGTAAGTTAGCTAGCGGGTTAAAGTCCCGTCCGAGGAATTGTCCGTACGCCTCGGTAGTACGAAAAAGCGGCGTTTGAGTAATCAAGGGTCGTGAGTTCTTTACGACAAAGAAGCAGACCGTAACGCAAGTGAACCTAGAAGTAGCCTCGTCAACTTTTTGCGGTTGTCGACCTTGTGCTTGTATAGGGAAGACTGTCATGCTGATGTGTTGGTAATGGAAGCCATATCAGTGAGACGTCGGGGTAGCAGGGTCGGTATGTGTCGGAAGTTAAATTAGCCAGTGCTGGAGATCCGGTACGGTGGCAGGGAGACTGCCAAACAGGCTGTATAAGGAGACGAAATCAGCCTGTATCGTGCTGGAAGTCGGAGGGGTTCATAGTACTGCTTGAAGTCGATGGACAACATAACCATGACTGAGGGAAGGAACCCTGCTTTGTTCATGCAACCAAAGAGTAAAGGATAGCGGGATTGCCATGTTGCTAACCACCCCAAGAAATATCAGGATACTCCAGAGGAAGCTATACATCAAAGCCAAGCAAGAGCCAAGCTATCGTTTTTACGCGCTCCACGACAAGATCTATCGTGCCGACATCCTCAAGTGGGCGTGGTGTCTAGTCAAGGCAAACAAAGGCAGTCCCGGCATTGATGGGATAGACTTTGCAGCCATAGAGAACGGCGAAGGGGTAGATTGCTACTTGTCGGAAATAAGCAGTCAACTGAAGGACAAAAGCTACCGGACGAGTCCGGTTAAGCGCGTAATGATTCCCAAAGCGGACGGCAGCATGCGCCCGCTAGGGATACCGACGATACGAGACCGCGTGGTGCAGATGGCGACCAAGCTGGTGATTGAGCCTATCTTTGAAGCGGATTTTTGTGACAACTCCTTCGGGTTTCGCCCCAAGAAATCTGCCCATCAAGCGATAGACGCGATTGCTCAAGCTTTGTGGCAAGGTAAAACGCAAGTTATTGATGCTGACCTGTCGAAATATTTTGACACTATTCCGCACGTCAATCTGATGGCAATGATTGCTGAACGCATTGTAGATGGGGCGGTGTTAGCACTCATCCAACAATGGCTCAAAGCCCCTGTAATTGGAAAAAGCGAAAACGGAAAAGCGGCAACGGTAGGTGGCGGCAAAGGCAATCGGCGTGGCACACCGCAAGGCGGGGTGATCTCACCGTTGCTATCGAACCTCTACCTGCATATCCTAGATAGAATCTGGCAACGCCACGAATTAGGCAAGAAACTGCAAGCGACATTGGTGCGATATGCCGATGACTTTGTAGTGCTGTGCCGTGGTGATACGCAAAAGCCACTGGACTACATTAAGTGGATATTGGAGCGGCTAGAACTGACGTTAAATGAAACAAAGACAAAAATTGTCGATGCCAAAGAGACGTCATTTCGATTCTTGGGATTTGATTTGCAAATGAACGTGTCCGAAAAAAAGGGCACGCTGTATCCGTACATCGAGGCATCGGAAAAGGCGGTAGAAAAGATCAAAGCGCGTTTGAGTGAATTGACCGACAGAACCCAAACATGGAGACCGATAGAAGACGTGGTGCGCGATGTCAATCAAGTGCTGCGTGGCTGGTCTGGCTATTTCCATTATAGGAACTCGTCAAGGCAATTTCGAAAAGTGAAGCGTCACTCAGAAGATCGGCTTAGGATACATCTGCGTAAGCGGCACAAAATCAGCGATTGGGAAACGAGCATGTTGCGTTTCCCAAGACGAGTGCTGTATGAGAAATATGGGCTGTATCCATTAGCGACAAAAGCAGGTTGGAAGTCGGCGCATGCTTGATGCAAAGAACATCGGAAAGCCGTGTGCGGGAAAATCGCATGCACGGTTTGATGAGGGAGGGCAGGTGAAAACCTGCTCTCTACTCTACCTTGAATTACGACTTTTGTTATCGCCTCGGTCGCGATTCAAGACTTGACCCCCTCCCTGCCTACCTGCCCGCTGCGGACTACCGGTTGTTCTTTGGTTTTTCCAATCGCACTGCCATTTGGGTTGTCGCCGAATTGCATTTGATGTTTGCGGCGTTCGTGCTGGGTGTGCCGATTCATCCCGCTATCTTCGCCGGTTACTTTATTTCTACATGATGTTTTGTTTACGCATTGAAGCGATATATGCTACATTACGCGAATGAATAATGGATTAAATTCTTCTTCAACCGGGGCGGCAAGCCGTTTTATTGATGCCAAGTTGGCCACGGGATTCGTTAGTTTTCCAC
>JAUYFZ010000060.1 GCA_030689585.1 Rhodocyclaceae bacterium
GGGGTTCTCATCGGCTCGCTACGCTCGTTTGATACGGGGTACTCCGAACTGTTTTTTCTTGTTGTCTGGTTATTTCACGTTAACTGGCATGGTCACGAAGCCCACCCCGCATGATGAAACTTAGGGCATTTACCGCCACCATCCCCCTCCCAGCCTCCCCCTTGAAGGGGGAGGAGATTAACTCCCTCCCCTTCCAGGGGGAGGAGACTAACTCCCTCCCCTTGAAGGGAGAGGAGACTAACTCCCTCCCCTTCAAGGGGAGGGGGGGGGAGGGGATGGGGTATGTATTTCACGTTAAAACTGCTTCGGAAGGCCGGCCTGCTTTAAGACTGCGTTGGCGGTATGGCGTGATTTTATCTTCTGATCCACCGGAAACCGTAGGCCAGTATGTGGCGAAAACCAGATGTCATGATCGCCTTTACCAGGCCTTTCAAACCGGCATCCTGCTTCTCGTAGCAAACGAATAAGTTCGAACGTAAAACCGGATCCCATTAACAAGCAGTGACTCGGCGTGTCATCGCGAATTTGCGGGCCAACAACTCGAATGGAATTTCTGACCGATCAAAGTGATACTGATCAAGACTGGCGTTGGCCTCCAGTAATTCTGGCACCATACTTTCCAATTTAGTCGATAAGGCCTCTAACGTATCGGCTTCAGTCGCAAGACCAGGAACATCGTCAGACGTGGCCACCCAAACACTGGCTTCTGCATCCCATTCTGCACGGATAAAGAGGGTTTTTTGCATGATTTGCCACTCCTTCATGTTTCGCTTCATAAGCGTGCATCATACACACCGCGCCGCAACAAACCGCTTCACGGCCTCAACATCGGCAGGCATAACCTCGACCACCTGGGGGCGTGCTTCGATGCCTTCTAGTTCTTTTGGACGAACGGGGTCACACGCCAAGGCTTCCTGAATCGTTTCAGCAAATTTAACCGGTTGCGCCGTTTCCAATACCACCATCGGAATGCCCTGTTCCCGATGTTCGCGGGCCACCTTGACCGCATCCGCCGTATGGGTGTCGATCATCAAACCATATTGCGTCCAAACTTCCCTGATCGTCGCCAATCGGTCGGCGTGAGTGCTAGACCCTGATACAAAACCAAATTCAGGTAATCGCTTCAACGCTTCTGTATCACTCAAATCAAAACTCATTCCCGCATCGACTTTTGCCCAGAGTGCAGCCACCGCTTTTGCATCGCGTCCCATCAGATCGAAGATGAATCTTTCAAAGTTCGATGCTTTGGAAATATCCATCGAAGGGCTGGACGTCACATGAGTTTCAGCGGTGGCACGAGGACGATAAATACCCGTTCTGAAAAACTCGTCCAATACGTCGTTTTCATTGGTTGCCAACACAAGTTTTCTGATGGGCAGCCCCATCATTCGGGCAATATGACCTGCACAGATGTTGCCGAAGTTACCCGAAGGCACACAAAAATCGACCGTCTCATCATTGGTTTGAGTGGCTTCAAAATACCCTTTGAAGTAATAAACAATCTGTGCTGCCACCCGTGCCCAATTGATCGAATTCACCGCACCGATTTTGTAACGTGCCTTGAAAACCGCATCGTTGGAAACAGCTTTGACGATATCCTGACAATCGTCAAACATGCCACGAATGGCGATGTTGAAAATGTTGGGATCGGTCAGCGAATACATCTGCGCACGCTGAAAGGCAGACATTTTTCCGTGAGGAGAAAGCATGAACACACGCACACCTTTTTTGCCACGCATGGCATATTCCGCCGCCGAACCGGTATCACCGGAAGTGGCCCCCAGAATGTTGATGTCAGCCCCCCGTTTGGCTAAAACATATTCAAACAGGTTGCCCAATAACTGCATCGCCATGTCTTTGAAGGCCAGCGTCGGCCCATTGGACAATTCCAGCAGATGAAAATTTGGTTCTAAAGTAGTCAGCGGCGTAATGTCGGAAGCATCACGACCGGCACGACACCAGCGATACGCATGAGCCGTGTAGGTACGGTCAATTAGTGTTTTGAGATCGCAAGCTGGAATGTCAGTAATAAACAATTCCAGCACACGCAACGCCAACGCGTGATACGGCAACTCACGCCATTCAGCGAGATTTTGCTTTGTAATCTGAGGATAAGATTCCGGCAGATAAAGCCCACCATCAGGAGCCAATCCCCCCAATAAAATGTCGCAGAAGGATTGTGGCGTGGTGTCTCCACGAGTGGACACATAGTTCATGCTGAAACATCCTGTAATCGCCGTCTGGCTCGCTCAATAGACTGATGCAGTTTATCTTGAAAAGTTTTCATCGGCGGAAGTAATGTTAGGTATTCTGCCACTCGGATATTGCTTTGATGTAATTGCAACAATTCAATATGCTCCTCATTCTTGCCTGTGCACAAAATCAGACCAATCGGTGCTGCTTCACCGTCGACCTGTTCATATTTTTCAAGATAGCGCAGATACAGTTCCATCTGCCCCTTAAATGCTGCTTCAAATTCGCCGATTTTTAGATCAATTGCGACTAGACATCGCAGCCGCCGATGGTAAAACAGAAGATCAATGTAATAGTCTCGATTGTCGATGGTAATACGTTTCTGACGGGCAAGAAAAGCAAAATCACTCCCTAGCTCAATGATAAAAGATTGCAATTCAGCCAAGATAGATGCTTCCATATCTTTCTCAGAATAAGAATCTGACAATCCCAGAAAATCTAATACATAGGGGTCACGAAAAGCAATGTCAGGCGAAATGCGCCCTTCATGACGCAAAATCGCTAAATCAGCACAAACAATCTCATCAGGTTTTTTTGAAATCGCCGTACGCTCGTAAAGCATAGACTGGATGCGCTCATGTAACTGACGTACAGACCAGTGCTCCAGACGACAAACCTCAATATAAAAGTCACGCTTCAGTGCATCGTCAATGAAAATTATAAGCCGCAAATGCGACCAACTCAATTGTGCACACAGTGTGTGCACAATTTTTTCGTCTGGAAACGTTTCTGCGATTCGCAAGCAATATCGTAACTGACGTTCGCCCCATCCTTTTCCATATTCAATCATCAAGTTACGGGCTATCGTTAAAATCACCTGCTTACCGTAATCAGCTCGTTCACCTCGCAACACCTCTGTATTAATACGCCTTCCAATTCGCCA
>JAUYFZ010000069.1 GCA_030689585.1 Rhodocyclaceae bacterium
GGGGGTGTCGCGCAGGCGGCAAACGTTGAGCAGTTTGATGGTCTGTGCTTCCACGCCGTTGACAGAATCGATGACCATCACGGCAGAATCAACCGCCGTTAGTGTGCGGTAGGTGTCTTCGGAAAAATCCTCGTGGCCGGGGGTGTCCAGCAGATTGACGATGCTGTCGCGGTAGGGGAACTGCATGACAGAGCTGGTCACGGAGATGCCGCGCTGTTTTTCCAGCTCCATCCAGTCGGAGGTGGCGTGGCGACTGGCTTTGCGTGCGCGCACTTCACCGGCGACTTGAATGGCTCCCCCGAAATACAGCAGTTTTTCAGTCAGTGTTGTTTTGCCTGCATCCGGGTGAGAAATGATGGCAAAGGTGCGGCGACGGTTGATTTCTGTGGTGAGGTGAGAGGACACGGAAGAAGTGAGGGGTAAAAGGGCGCGAATTATACGCAGCTATAGAAGGAAAAACGGATACAATGCCGCCCGCTTGGAATGTCTCCAAGCATGTTTGTAAAAATCCACACGTCTGACACCGAATGGGTGTTAAGTCATCAAGTCAGACGGAGGCTCAACCCATATCGGAGATCGACACGATGAGTACTACCATGCGCGAAATGCTGGAGGCTGGCGTTCATTTCGGCCACCAGACACGTTTTTGGAACCCAAAGATGGCCCCGTATATTTTCGGCCATCGCAATAAAATTCACATCATCAACCTTGAACAGTCCCTTGTAAAATTCAACGAGGCGATGACGTTCATCAAGAAAATTGCGGCCAAGAAGGGGACGGTTCTTCTGGTGGGCACCAAGCGGCAAGCTCGTGAAATCGTTGCAGAAGAAGCGCAACGTGCCGGCATTCCCTATGTCGATGAACGTTGGTTGGGCGGAATGCTGACCAACTTCAAAACCGTCAAGATTTCCATCAATCGCTTGAAGGAGCTTGAGCAAATGTCCCAAGAAGGGGCTTTTGAGAAGCTTTCAAAGAAAGAAGCACTGATGCGTGCTCGTGAGCTGATCAAGCTTCAGAAGAGCATTGGCGGCATCAAGGATATGGTTGGCCTGCCCGACGCTGTGTTCATCATTGATGTCGGGTTCCACAAAATTGCCGTCACGGAAACGGGTAAATTGAATATTCCCGTGATTGGCGTGGTGGATACCAACCATTCGCCGATTGGTGTGAACTACATCATTCCGGGTAACGACGATTCCTCACGCGCTATCCGTCTTTACGCGAGTGGCGTGGCGGATGCCATTCTGGAAGGCAGGGATCAGGGGGTCAATGAAATGGTTCAACAAATGGCCGCCGACGATGAGTTTGTCGAGGTTGACGAGGGAGCAGAAGCATAATGACAGCGATTACGGCAGGCATGGTTAAAGAGTTGCGCGAAAAAACCGACGCGCCCATGATGGAATGCAAAAAAGCATTGACAGAGGCAGAGGGCGATTTGGTTAAGGCCGAAGAAATTCTGCGCGTCAAGCTGGGCAGCAAGGCCGCCAAGGCCGCCTCGCGCGTGGCAGCAGAAGGCGTGGTTGGTTTGTATTTGTCGGCGGATGGCGCGTTGGCCGCCCTAGTCGAAGTGAATTCAGAAACCGATTTCGTTGCCAAGAACGACGAATTCATCGCCCTGGCTAAAGGGTGTGCAGAACTTGTCGCGACGAAAAACCCCGTCGATGTGACCGCACTCTCTGCCCTTCCGATGGGAGAGGGAACGGTCGAATCAACCCGCGCCGCGTTGGTGGGCAAGGTGGGTGAAAACATGGCGATTCGCCGGTTTTCTCGACTCTTGGCGCAGGGCAAACTGACTTCCTATGTGCACATGGGTTCTAAGATTGCCGTCTTGGTCGATGTGACCGGTGGCGACGATCAACTGGCCAAGGATCTGGCGATGCACATTGCCGCTTCCAAACCAAAATCGCTCGATGCCAGTGGGGTATCGCCTGAATTGTTGGATACGGAACGCCGCATTGCCATCGAAAAAGCACGCGAAGCAGGCAAGCCGGAAGCCATGCTGGAGAAGATTGCCGAGGGTACCGTTCAGAAATATCTGAAGGATGTCACCCTGTTAGGGCAAGTTTTCGTCAAGGCTGAAGATGGCAAGCAGA
Source organism: Rhodocyclaceae bacterium (assembly GCA_030689585.1). GTDB lineage: Bacteria > Pseudomonadota > Gammaproteobacteria > Burkholderiales > Rhodocyclaceae > Nitricoxidivorans. The sequence goes on from JAUYFZ010000069.1 coordinate 2,094, forward strand.
CCATTGAGCAACTCCTGAAGTCGAAAGGGGCCAAGATCAACGGGTTTACGCTGACTATCGTGGGTGAAGGCATTGAAAAGAAAGTGAATGATTTTGCAGCGGAAGTCGCAGCGCAAGCAGCGGCCGCCAAAAAGTAAGGTTGTATGCAGCCCGCCTATCAACGTATCTTGCTCAAACTATCGGGTGAAGCCTTGATGGGCGGTGATGCGTATGGCATCAATCGCCATACGTTGGCTGGAATAGTCGCCGAAGTGAAAGCAGTGGCTGATCTGGGGGTTGAGGTCGCCATTGTGATGGGCGGTGGCAATATTTTTCGCGGCATGGCGGGTGCTGCTGCCGGTATGGATCGAGCCAAGGCCGACACCATGGGGATGCTGGCTACGGTCATGAATGCTATTGCTGTGGCCGAAGCCTTGAATCAAGCGGGTTGCCAAGCTTGTGTGCAATCCGCTTTCCCCATGGGGCAACTGGTGGAGTCTTTTCACCGCGAACGCGCTCAGGATTATTTGAAAGCAGGGGTGATCGTCGTTTTTGGTGGTGGGACGGGGAATCCGTTTTTTACGACCGATACGGCCGCCGCTTTACGCGGAGCGGAAATCAATGCGCAAATCGTTCTCAAAGCCACCAAGGTGGACGGCATTTATACGGCCGATCCAAAAAAGGACGCATCCGCCACTCGCTATTCAAAAATCAGTTTTGATGAGGCGATTGGACGTGATCTTCAGGTGATGGATACGGCGGCCTTCGCTTTGTGTCGTGACCAGAAATTGCCTATTAATGTATTTTCCATTTTCAAACAGGGTGCACTTCAACGCGTCGTATTGGGCGAGGATGAAGGAACATTTGTGCATAGTTAGGAGTTTGCAATGATTGCTGAAATCAAGAAAACCACCGAGCACAAGATGCAAAAAAGCCTAGAAACCTTGAAGCATGATCTTGCCAAGGTACGCACGGGCCGTGCTCATACAGGATTGCTCGACCATATTCAGGTCGATTATTACGGCTCTCCCGTGCCCATTACCCAGGTAGCGAACATTACTTTGCTGGATGCTCGCACCATCGGTGTTCAGCCGTGGGAAAAAAATATGGTCGCCAAGGTGGAAAAAGCGATTCGTGACGGCGACCTCGGATTGAATCCCGCTACACAGGGTGATGTTATCCGCGTGCCGATGCCCATGTTGACCGAAGAGCGTCGCCGTGACTTGACCAAAGTAGTTCGGCATGAAAGTGAAGATGCCCGAATTGCCGTTCGTAACGTGCGTCGCGATGCGATTGCTCATCTGAAGGACGCGCTCAAAAAACATGAGATTTCGGAAGACGACGAACGTCGCGGTCAAGACGATGCGCAAAAGTTGACGGATCGTTATGTCGCTGAAGTCGACAGGATGTTGGCAGAGAAAGAAAAAGAATTGATGGCTGTTTGAGCGTAGAGCGACTGCCATGATTTTCACCAGTGCTACGTGCGAAATTCCGAAAACGGGGGATGTTCCACAGCATCTGGCTGTCATTATGGACGGTAATGGTCGCTGGGCGAAAAAGCGGTTCTTGCCGCGTATTGCGGGCCATAAACGAGGGGTTGAAACGCTGCGCTCCCTCATCAAGGCTTGCATTGGGCGGGAGATCGGTTATCTGACGGTCTTTGCCTTTAGCTCGGAAAATTGGCGGCGGCCTCCAGAAGAGGTGTCCTTTCTGATGAATCTTTTCATGGGAGCACTCGATAAAGAGATTGGCAATCTGCACGCGAATGGTATTTGTCTCAAGATCGTCGGTGATCGCTCCCGTTTCGATTCGCGCCTAGTTGAACGAATCGTGCGGGGTGAAGCCTTAACGCAGGCGAATACACGCCTGACATTGACGATTGCGGCCAATTACGGTGGTCGCTGGGATATTCTCCAAGCAGTCAATCGCCTCTCTTTGGCGAAGCCAGAAAAAATCGGGCACTGGACCGAGAAAGACCTTGCTCCCTATCTGTCGATGGCCCATGCGCCGGAACCTGATTTGTTTATTCGTACGGGCGGAGAAAAGCGCATCAGCAACTTTCTTCTCTGGCAACTGGCCTATTGTGAGTTGTATTTTACGGAGTCTTTTTGGCCGGATTTTGATGCGGTACTGTTAGATCAGGCCATTGATACTTTTCGGCATCGAGAACGTCGTTTTGGCCGCACCAGCGAGCAATTACCTCATGCTTAAAGAGAGAATTGTCACCGCATTCCTATTAGTAACGGGGCTTTTGCTGATTCTTTTTGGAGCAACTTCCGCAATGGCGACGCTGGCTTTTGTCGGTGTGGCCGCTTTATCGGCATGGGAGTGGGCTGGATTGATGAAGATGAAGCCCCTTCATAAAACTCTTTATACCGGCGGAATTGCGGTGATTTGCGGGATAGTTTGGATGATGAAGTCCCCCGTTATCTGGATGGTTTCTGCGGCCTTTTGGTTGTTGGTTGTCCCCCTGTGGTTGCGGTTCGGATGGCGTTTGTTGGATGGATTTGCGGGTATTCTTGTTGGGGGCATCGTGATTGTTCCGATGTTTTACGCGATGACCGTTTTCCATGAACGCAGTCCTTGGTTGCTTTTATCTTTTCTGGCACTGGTCTGGGTGGCGGATATTGCTGCTTACTTCGTGGGACGTGCCTGGGGTCGCCATAAACTGGCCCCGACGATCAGCCCGGGTAAGACGTGGGAAGGAGCAGCGGGTGCGGTGGTAGGCGTGCTGATCTACGCGGCATTCACGAATTTGGCGTTACATGCAGGATTGCTTATATTGCTGACGGGCATGAGTATCCTCGGCGATTTATTCGAGTCGATGATGAAACGCCAAGCCGGTGTTAAAGACAGTGGCACGCTACTTCCCGGGCATGGTGGCGTACTGGATCGACTGGATAGCCTAACGGCCGCGTTGCCTTTGGCGGCATTGATGACACTGACATGAATCGATTGACTATCTTGGGGGCGACAGGCTCTATCGGTGTCAGCACATTAGAGGTGGTGGCGCGACATCCTGACCGATTTGAAGTCATTGCACTCACGGGGCATCGTCGAATCGATCTCTTAGAAGCGCAATGTCGCCAATTTTCTCCCCGTTATGCCGTGGTGGTGGGGGCTACCGAGGCGAGTCGTTTAACCCATGCTTTGCGTGGACATAAAACAGAAGTGCTGTTTGGGCCGGAGGCCTTGGCAGACGTGGCCGCCTTGCCAGAGGTGGATACTGTCATGGCGGCCATTGTGGGGGCGGCGGGGTTGCAACCGACACTGGCAGCGGTTCGAGCGGGAAAAAAAGTATTGTTGGCCAACAAGGAAGCTCTCGTGATGGCGGGAGGATTGTTTATGGCCGAGGTGCGGCGTTCCGGTGCCGTTTTGTTGCCGATTGATAGCGAACACAATGCCGTATTTCAATCCTTGCCTTCTGGAAAAATCCTAGGGGCGGGGGTGGAACGTTTTTTATTGACTGCATCGGGGGGGCCTTTTCGTACCGCCTCTCTGGAACGTATGGCTTCGGTCACTCCCGATGAGGCCTGTGCGCACCCTCAATGGGTGATGGGGCGAAAAATTTCGGTCGATTCGGCCACGATGATGAATAAGGGGCTGGAGGTGATCGAGGCCCGTTGGTTGTTTGATATGCCTGCGGAGCGCATAGACGTGGTCATTCATCCCCAAAGCATCATTCATTCGCTGGTTCAATATGTGGATGGTTCTGTGCTGGCGCAGATGGGAAATCCCGATATGCGCACCCCCATTGCCCATGCCCTGGCCTGGCCGGAGCGGATCGCTTCCGGTGTCGCGCCGCTGGATCTTTTTCAAGTGGCGCAACTGAACTTTGAACGACCGGATTTGACCCGATTTCCTTGCCTGGCACTGGCCTATCAAGCCTTATCCATGGGCGGGAATGCAGCGACGCTGTTGAATGCCGCCAACGAAGTGGCCGTGGCGGCTTTTTTGTCAGGGGAATTGACCTTCCTGCGTATTGCTGAAGTGATTCAGTCTGTTCTTGAAACGGTGCCTTCCGCGCCGTTGATGACCTTGGAGGATGTCTTGGCAGCAGACACGTTGGCACGACGATTAGCCCAGGAACAACTTTCATGAGTATCTTTGATCTGGCAGGGTATTTGGGAGCTTTTGCGCTGGCCTTGGGCGTGTTGATCGTTGTGCACGAATTAGGACATTTCTGGATGGCTCAAGCGTGCGGGGTCAAAGTATTGAAATTTTCCGTCGGGTTTGGCAAACCCCTCATGATGCGACGATTCGGACGAGACAGCACTGAATGGATATTGGCGGCCTTTCCGTTGGGGGGATACGTCAAGATGCTCGATGAACAGGAGGGTGACGTTCCTCCAGAAGAAGTTCATCGCACCTTCAATCGACAGTCCATCGCTCGCCGAGCATTGATTGTGGCGGCCGGAC
>JAUYFZ010000075.1 GCA_030689585.1 Rhodocyclaceae bacterium
ATGGCACGGCGTAGTGATGAAGGGATATTGCCGGGCTTGGGCTGGATCGACGCCGAAGTGAAGCGGTTCGATGAGACTCTTTTTACTCAGAAGACTCATTTGCCTCATATGGGCTGGAACGACGTTTTGCCGCAAAGAACAGACTGTCTTTTTAAGGATATGGATACCAATCCTCGCTTTTATTTTCTGCACTCCTATTACTTTTTGCCAGTTAAGGCCGACGATATATTGGCTGTTACAGACTATAACGGTCCATTTGCGTCTGTAGTCCGTTCTGGGAATGTGTTTGGCACGCAGTTTCACCCCGAAAAAAGCCATCAATGGGGCATTCAACTCCTGAAAAACTTCGCGGGGTTATAGATATGCTGCGTCCTCGGATCATTCCCTGCCTGCTGGTCAAAAACGGTGGGCTGGTCAAGACGGTTAATTTTTCCAGCCCGAAATATGTCGGTGACCCGATCAATGCTGTTCGAATCTTTAATGAAAAAGAGGTGGACGAGCTGATCGTTGTCGATATTGATGCGACGGTGCACAACCGTGAGCCTGATTACGCCATGATCAGGAATCTTGCCGCCGAGTGCCGGATGCCTTTGTGCTACGGCGGCGGGGTTAAGACAGTTGAGCAGATACAGAAGATCATCAGTCTCGGGGTTGAGAAGGTTGTCTTAAGTTCTGTCGCGGTAAGCACGCCCGATTTGATTTCTGATGCTGCGTCTCGAGTGGGCAGCCAGAGCGTCGTGGTGGTGATGGATGTTAAGAAGAAGGGTCTCGTCAGTAGCAAATACGAAGTCTACACTCATAACGGTACTCAATCAACCGGACTTAATCCTATGGATTTTGCCAAACGTGTCGAGGTGTTGGGGGCCGGCGAGGTGGTCGTCAATTCGATTGATCAAGATGGCCTTATGAAGGGCTACGACCTGAGTCTCATCAGTCAGGTGCGCGAGAGCATCAGCTTGCCCCTGACAGTGCTTGGGGGAGCTGGTTCACTGAAGGACATCGCCGCATTGGTTAAGACATTCGGCATTATCGGAGCTGCGGCGGGTAGCTTGTTTGTATTCAAGGGGAAATACCGGGCGGTTTTGGTCAATTATCCCAACCGTTTTGAGAAGGATTCCCTGATTACTCAAGTGGTTAGCTGATTAGATTGGCGAAAATAGATTGTTGTATGCAGTTGTGTTTAGGCGATGATTCTCTTCCACGGTCTCTTTCTGAAAATGGATAGATTTTGAAACAAATTTTACAAAACTTAAAAACCGGGGCAACTGAAATCACGGATGTTCCAGTGCCTCTTGTAGGTCATAGCTCTTTGCTAATACAGACATCGCGCACATTGGTTTCGGCTGGCACAGAGCGCATGCTGGTGGATTTCGGCAAGGCTGGGTTGATTGAAAAGGCTCGTCAACAACCGGACAAGGTGCGCATGGTGCTGGATAAGATCAAGACTGACGGTCTGATGCCGACCATTGAGGCTGTGCTCAACAAACTCGACCAGCCCATTCCGATGGGCTACTGCAATGTGGGTATGGTGTCGGAGGTCGGGGCTGGTGTTTCCGGCTTTCAGGTTGGGGAACGGGTGGCGTCAAACGGCAAGCATGCCGAGGTGGTGAGCATGCCATTAAATCTCTGTGCTAAAGTACCGGCTACGGTGACGGACGACGAGGCGGCCTTTACGGTGATCAGTGCCGTTGCCTTGCAGGGTATTCGCCTTGTGCAGCCAACCCTCGGTGAAGTTGTGGTGGTAACCGGTCTGGGCTTGATCGGCCAGATTGCGGTACAACTGCTGCGCGCGCATGGCTGCCGGGTTTTGGGCATAGATTTCGACCGGGCTAAGCTAGACATGGCCAAACGCTTCGGGGCAGAAATCGTGGATCTCTCCGCGGGAGAGGACCCTGTTGCTACTGCGCAAGTATTTTCCCGGGGGCGAGGGGTGGACGCAGTGATCGTGACCGCTTCAACGAAAAGCAGCGAACCGATGCACCAGGCCGCGAAAATGTGTCGTAAACGCGGACGGATTGTCTTGGTGGGCGTGACAGGACTCGAGCTCTCACGGGCGGATTTTTTCGAGAAGGAGTTGACTTTTCAAGTCTCGTGTTCTTACGGTCCAGGCCGCTACGACCCGAACTACGAGGAAAAAAACCAAGATTATCCGGTCGGATTCGTGCGTTGGACCGAGCAGCGCAACTTTGAGGCTGTACTGGATATGATGGCTGACAGGCGCGTGGATGTTAGGCCACTTATCTCGCACCGCTTTGGCATCGACGAGGCAGAAAAGGCTTATGCGATCATAGGCGGCGCTGAGTCTTCGCTGGGGATTCTGCTAGCCTATCCGGGTGGGCCGGAGCGCCGATTGGAGAATCGTACCATCAAGCTGGCTGACAGGCCGGTTGGTGCATCCGGCAAGCTTAGTGTGAGTTTTATTGGTTCGGGAAACTATGCTACGGCAGTCTTGATTCCGGCCTTTAAAGAGGCGGGGGTACGACTGCGGAGCGTGGCCTCCGGTGCGGGGGTGAGCGGTGTTCATGCCGGGCGCAAGTATGGTTTCGAGGAAACCACCACCGATACAGGAAAATTGTTTGCTGATCCCGATACGAATGCAGTGGTCATTACTACACGCCACGACAGCCATTCCCGCTTCGTGCTTAAGGCGCTGCAGGCTGGCAAGCATGTGTTTGTGGAGAAGCCGATTTGCCTGACGCTTGATGAGTTGGCGGAGATTGAAGCGACCTACGCACGGCTGGCGGAACAAGACAAAACGCCGTTGTTGATGGTGGGTTTCAACCGTCGTTTCGCGCCTCAGGTGCAGAAGATGAAGAACCTGCTGGCCGGGGTTAAAGGGCCAAAGGCTTTCGTAATGACGGTCAATGCGGGGGCGATTCCGGTCACACACTGGACGCAAGACAAAGAAGTGGGCGGTGGCAGGATCGTCGGCGAGGTTTGTCACTTCATTAATTTGCTTCGTTTTCTGGCTGGTGCTTCTATAGAAAGTCACACATCGGTAGAGATGAAGTCGCCTACCGGTGACACCGTGACGATCAATCTGCGTTTCGCTGACGGATCACTTGGGACGGTGCATTACTTCGCCAATGGCAACAAATCCTTCCCCAAGGAAAGACTGGAGGTGTTTGCCGGTGGACGTGTGTTGCAACTGGACAATTTTCGCAAACTACTCGCCTTTGGTTGGCCAGGGTTCACGAAAATGAACCTATGGAGCCAGAATAAAGGGCAGAAGGCTTGTGCTGCGGCGTTTGTACAGGCGGTGTGCAAGGGGGGCATGGCGCCGATTCCGCTGGACGAGATTTTCGAGTCGACCAGGGTGAGTATTGAAGTGGCAACGGCGTTGCGTGGTTAATGACGAAAGTATCTGTTTATTGGCATACCCTGCGCCACCTGAAACTCGTCCAATTATTTGGGCGGTTCTGGTTCCGGTTTTATCAGCCAAAATTTGATCTGCGATCCGCACTTTTTGTACGATCGGCTACAGGTGGCTGGGTTTTGCCGGCACAACGACAAGCGAGCCTGTTGGGACCGGCCACCTTTCGTTTTCTGAATGAAACGCATACAATTAATGATGTGGGATGGAACAACCACGGGTTGGAAAAACTCTGGCTTTATAACCTCCACTATTTCGACGACCTGAATGCACACGTTGCACATTTGCGTAACGACTGGCATGTACCCCTGCTGACGCGCTGGGTGGCTGAAAATCCACCTGCTTTTGGCAACGGATGGGAACCTTATCCGACATCTCTACGAATTGTGAACTGGGTGAAATGGGTTCTCGCTGGGAATGTCTTGCCGGAGGTATGCCTGGAAAGTTTGTCGACACAGGTGCGTTGGCTCAACAGGCGACTTGAGTGGCATTTGCTTGGCAACCATCTGTTTGCCAACGCCAAGGCCCTTGTTTTTGCCGGGTTGTTTTTTCAAGGCAGAGAAGCCGACGCCTTGTTAAAAAAGGGGCTGTCTATCATTGATAGGGAGTTGCCCGAGCAGGTTCTACCAGATGGAGGTAACTTTGAGCGTAGCACGATGTATCACGCCATTTTTTTGGAAGACGTACTGGATTTAATCAATGTTGCACAGGCGTATTCTGGCTGTATTGAGGCCAAGGTAGTAGCTGGCTGGAGCGAAACATCTGGCCGCATGTTGAGCTGGATGACAGGCATGTCGCATCCAGATGGGCAAATTGCCTTATTTAACGATGCAGCGTTCGATGTTGCGTCGGTGCCTGCAGATTTGGTCGCTTATGCTAAGCGGCTGGGTCTGCACTGGGATGAACTAGGAATGGATGCTCTGTTTCAATTGCAACACTGGCCTGACAGCGGCTATCTCCGGCTGACATCGCCTGATGCAGTCGCTTTGCTTGATGTGGCTCCAGTGGGGCCGGATTATTTGCCGGGGCATGCCCATGCTGACACCTTGTCATTTGAGTTGTCGTTATATGGTCAGCGGGTGGTGGTGAATGGCGGCACATCGTGCTATGGATGTGGTATGGAGCGCTCGCACGAGCGGCAAACCGTCTCGCATAGCACGGTGGAAGTAGCGGGCCAGAGTTCTTCTGAGGTGTGGGGGGGATTTCGGGTGGCACGCCGTGCTTACCCATTTGATCTCCAGATTCTTCAGAAAAGCGAGTTGTTGTCGGTAACCTGCTCACACGATGGGTACACCTATTTTCCCTGCAAGCCCGTTCACAGCCGTGAATGGGTGATGGATGCGGATGGCCTGTTGGTCACGGACAGGGTAGTGGGGGGTAAGTATCCTGCTGTGGCTCGTTACATTCTGCATCCCGCCATTCAAGTTTCTGCAGCAGGAGAGAATGAGTGGTTGCTGGTTTTACCTAGTAGGGAAAACGTCCGCGTAAAAGTGCTCGCTGGCTGTTCAAAACTAGAGCCCGCCAACTATGCGTCCGAGTTTGGAAAAGTTCAGCCGACGCACTGTTTAGTTGTGACGTTGACAGACGGTCAAGCCCGGGCCCAATTGATTTGGCATTGAATTAAAATTCTTTCTTGCTTATGGCTTCCCGATGAAAGTACATGCTCTGGCCAGTCGCACTTTTGAACATCGACCATGGACATGCAAATAATGACCAACTTGTTAGCTAAAAGATGACAGCAAGAAAAAAGATCATGCTGGTATTCGGCACTCGTCCAGAAGCCATAAAGATGGCCCCCCTGTACCATGCGCTAAAACGATACCCGGACGAATTTGATACACTGGTGTGCGTGACCGCCCAGCACCGGCAGATGCTAGATCAGGTTCTCAAGGTGTTTGAGATTACGCCAGATATTGACCTCAACCTGATGAAACAAGGCCAGGATTTGTTCGATGTTACCGCTTCGGTACTATTGGGCATGCGGGGTGTGTTGCGTGAACACAAGGCTGATGCTTTGCTGGTGCATGGCGACACCACTACCACATTGGCTGCGGCCATGGCAGGTTTTTATTCGGGAATTCCTGTTGGGCATGTTGAGGCGGGTTTGCGTACCCACGATGTGTCTGCTCCTTTTCCAGAAGAATTCAACCGCCAGGTGGCCACCAAGGTAACCCGTTGGCACTTTTCTCCCACTGAGTTTAGCCGAAACAACTTGTTGTCCGAGGGGGTGGATGAAGCCAGTGTGACGGTGACGGGCAATACCGTCATTGATGCCTTACTGTGGGTGTTGGATCGTATTAAATCGGATACCGGCCGTCGGGGGGAGATTTCTGCCTTTCTGAGTGAGAGCCTGCCCTTCGACTGGGCCAGGCAGCGTTTTGTGCTGATCACCGGCCACCGTCGGGAGAATTTTGGCGATGGGTTTCTACAGATTTGTCATGCCCTACGGGATTTGGCCGCACGTTATCCAGAGGCGCATTTTGTGTATCCGGTGCACCTCAATCCGAATGTGCAAGAGCCGGTGAACGCCATCTTGGCGGGGCTAGGCAATGTGCATTTGATCGCGCCATTGGATTATGAGCCTTTTGTGTATCTGCTCAAACATTGCTGGATCGTCCTTACAGACAGCGGCGGGATTCAGGAAGAAGCCCCCAGTCTCGGCAAACCGGTGCTGGTGATGCGGGATGTCACTGAGCGGCCCGAGGCTATCATTGCCGGGACGGTGCGCTTGGTGGGGGCAAATCGCGACAAGATTGTGGCTCATATAGCAGAGTTGCTGGATAACGAGGCCAGTTACGAGCTTATGGCACGGGCACACAATCCTTACGGGGATGGCAATGCTGCGGAACGAATTATTTCGGTGTTGAGGACGATATAAATGGCGAACAAAACGGTGTGTGTTGTGGGCTTGGGTTACATCGGTTTGCCCACGGCTGCCCTATTGGCAACCAATGGTTATCAGGTGGTGGGTGTCGATCTAAATACCCATGCAGTTGATACCATCAACAAAGGGCAAATTCACATTGTGGAGCCTGATTTAGATGCCTATGTCCGCTCATCTGTTGCTGCCGGCAAGTTGAAGGCCTACACCAAGCCCGAGCAGGCAGACATTTACATGATCTGCGTCCCGACACCTTTTCACGAAGGCGGTGACATTCCGCAGCCCAATATTGACTATGTGTTGGCGGCAACTCGTAGCATAGCACATTTGGTAACGCCGGGTGACTTGGTGATTCTGGAGTCGACTTCACCGGTTGGTACAACCCGAAGAATGGGTGAAGTCCTGCAAGAGGCCGGGGTGGATCTTTCCACCGTACACCTAGCTTACTGCCCTGAGCGTGTACTGCCGGGCAAAATTATGATTGAGTTGGTGGAAAATGATCGCATAGTGGGTGGATTGACACCGGAAGCAACCAAACTGGCAAGTAACTTCTACCGCACCTTTGTGCGCGGCGAAGTTTTGGAAACCGATGCCTCAACAGCCGAGATGTGCAAGCTCACCGAGAACAGCTACCGCGATGTGAACATTGCTTTTGCCAATGAGCTGTCATTGCTCTGCGCCAAAGTAGGCATCAATGTCTGGCGTCTGATTGAACTCGCAAATCGTCATCCGCGCGTGAACATTCTGCACCCCGGCGCTGGTGTGGGGGGGCATTGCATTGCTGTGGATCCTTGGTTCATTGTCGCCCGCGATCCGGAAAACGCACGATTGATCCGCACGGCGCGTGAAGTTAATAATTACAAGATGGAGTGGGTGATCAACCAGATCAAGATTGCTGTAGCTGATGCTTCTGCCAAAACCGGCGGCAAACCGAAGGTCGCGTGCCTGGGTCTTGCCTTTAAGCCAGATATCGATGACTTGCGCGAGTCGCCGGCCTTGCATATTGCGTTGAGATTGCAGGCGAATGGATATGATATCGTGGCTGTGGAGCCGAACATCGGTGATCATAATGGACTGTCGTTGGTTGATTTGGAAGAGGCATTGGCCACTGCTGATGTCTTGGCAGTGCTTGTAAAGCATAAACAGTTTCTTGCGCCATTGGTTAAAACGGAATTGTACGAGGCTGGGGCTTTGGACTTTTGTGGTGCGATCAAATAATCTATTCATGATGTGTGTTCACATCCAACTTGCTTTGTGTGATGTCTCAAGGATGGGTGCAAGGCATTGAGAGTCCTGCTATTAACGTTTTATTTTTATCCTGACCTTTGTGCTGGCTCTTTTAGAGCCACGGCCTTGACGCGGGCTCTGAGAGAGATTGATCCTTCAATCGAGTTGGATGTTGTTACCACATTGCCTAATCGTTACAATTCCTTTTGCTTGGATGCTCCTGTGATTGAAGAATGGGATGGCGTGACGATCCACCGGATTGAACTGCCAGCCCACAAGAGCGGAATGTGGGATCAGTCTCTGGCGTTTTGGTCATATGCGAGTCAAGCGCGAAACATGGCGCGGAACAGCCAATACGACTTGGTAATCGCAACATCAAGTCGGCTAATGACGGCAGTGTTGGGTGCTTGGGTAGCTTCGCAACAGCGCGCACCGCTTTACCTGGATATCCGGGATATTTTCGTCGACACAATCAGAGATGTCTTGCCTAGGTGCTCGGCGCTGCTCGCTAAACCTTTGTTTGCGGCCTTGGAACGATGGGCTGTCAAGCAAGCCAACAAAGTCAATCTGGTGTCACGTGGATTTGCAGGCTATTTTGAGGATCGATATCCTCGGCAAAGATTTTCATACTTCACCAATGGGATTGATGACGAATTCCTAACATCACAACCGGAGGAACAGCAGGAACCGAAACATTCACTTCCTCTTCGGGTTGTATATGCAGGCAACATTGGTGAAGGACAGGGCCTTCATGCAATTCTTCCAGAACTTGGGAAGCGGTTGGAAGGAAGAGTTAATTTCAGGGTTATCGGAGATGGTGGTCGCAAGGATTTACTTCGAACCGGACTTGATTCTGCTGGGGTAACTAACGTGGCTTTGTTGCCACCGATGTCGCGCGATCAGTTGATTGAAGAATACAAACAGGCAGATGTGCTGTTTCTTCATCTCAATGATTATGATGCTTTCAAAAAAGTGCTGCCGTCGAAGGTCTTCGAGTATGCGGCGATGGGCAAGCCTATCTGGGCAGGAATCCCTGGGTACTCGGCAGAGTTTGTTCGCACTGAAATCAGCAACGCAGCTGTTTTTCCCCCATGCAATGCTGTCGCCGCGGAGCAGGTCTTGGTGACTCTCGCTATTAGGGATGCGCCACGCTGTGATTTCGTCAAGAAATTTTCCCGAGTAAATATCTGCCGCGATTTGGCGAAGGATATTCTGACTCTTGTCAGGCAGCGATGAGGCGGGGCAGCGATAGTTATGGGCGGGCAGTTGATGCGCAGACGGATG
>JAUYFZ010000085.1 GCA_030689585.1 Rhodocyclaceae bacterium
GTGATCGGCCAATACATCTCTGTTTTGATGAAGTCGAATTTGCCAGAGTAAGGGGCGTTCATATTCTGCATTCCGTCGGCAATCGCACTTTCCCAGTTCAATTCCTTCCAGTAGCCGCCCGGCCCCGCTGTATGGGGCATCACGAGCGTTTTGTTTACCGTATCGAAGGGTTGAACACCGCGCATCACCTTCATCGGCCAGATGAGCGATTTGCCATCGGTCGGGCTACCGCTGATCTTGTTAATTCCCACTGGCTTGTCGCTCTTTTCCACCTTGTCGCTTAACAGGGTGTAATTGATCTCCCCGTTGAACCAGCGATATTCAGGTTTCACATTTTCACCGAGGATGAAATCACCCTTGTGCGAGGCGTAGGTTGCGTGACCATGAGCATCCTTGATGGTGAATTGCTTGCCATCCTTGTCGAGTTTCCCGGAGGTCGACCAGTCCCAAGACATCTTGGTGGCGACACCGCCGCGAGCAAAAGCGGGAATATGGCAAGTCTGGCAAGCTATTTTCTCGGCATGGGTGTTCATGCGCACCTGTCGCAACAGAACTTCGGATTTGTGCGGGGCATTGCTGTGACAGGCGACGCAGGTCGCCGGGTTGCCTTGTTTCTCCTTGCCACGAATATGCGCCCCGCCTTTATCCTTGGCGATGGGGGCGTAACGACTACCCGGCACATCGTGGCTGGAAGTCTTGTGGCAGGTGCCGCAGGTAAAGTCGAGACCGGCGGCATCCATGTGGATATCCAGTTCTGCATCAGGAGCCGCCATCGAACTATCCAAATCGCCGTGTTTCACCCCATCGCCACCGCCACCGAAGAAGTGACATCCGCCACAGGTATCCCGGCTGGTTTTGCCGACTTTTTGAGAGACTTTGACAAGATCAACGGGGTTGACCATCTTGCCGGACCCCGGAGGAAGTTCCATGGGTTTCCCCACCACCGGATTACCAGCCAATCCGGCCGGTTTCTTGTAAGTGCCGGTCGTGTCGTGGCAAACCAAGCAGTCGACATTGGTCTGGGAGGTGAAGTCAAAGTTTTTGTCCTTCCATCCATAACCGACATGGCAACCGGTACAGAAGGGATAGTTCTGCGAAATGGAGATGCAGAAGTTGTTGAGAACGTGTTTTTTGCCCAGATTCTGTCCGCTCTGGGGGTTGATGAACTCCCATTTCCAGTGCTTAGTGCGATGCACCTGACCGGCTGCTTCAGTGTGACAGGACAGACAGGCCTTCGTAACCGCAGGGCCGGAATCGAAAGGCCCCTTGAGTTCCTTGAACTTTGTGTGATCGGCTGTCGAATTGAGCTTGACCTGCGCTTCGCCTTCAGCAAAAGCTACGCACCAGATCGTCATTGCAAAAAAAGCGACAAGATACCTGTGCAACATGGGTTCCCCCCTTTTCGTGTTGTTGTTATCGTACGGTTACGATTTTTATCGTATGTCGTATATTTTCTCTGATCTAACCGGCGCGAACATTAACACAAGTCAAGGAGGGTGCTACACTGGAAACCGTGGATGAAGGATTTATAATCATTTGATAATATAACTAAAACCCGTGCGACCGGGGGGTCGCCGTTTTCTTGGAGAACTGAAATGAAGTGTCGTTTTGTCCTACTAGCAGGTGTCACCTTGGCAACCTCCGCAGCTTACGCCTACGATGCCGACTGGAAACGGGGGCGTGTTTATTACCGCAGTGTGTGTACCGACTGCCACACCAAGTCGCCCATTGGTCAAATCAATCCCAGTAAGCAAACTAAAGCCGAATGGACCGCTTATTTACAGGCCGACAAACACGCCAAAGGCAAAGACACCGTGAAGCAATATGTCGGAAAACCCTACCGTGCCAGTATTCAGGCCACCAACAAGGCGGCCGCAAAATTTGCAGATACGCCGGATCAGGATTTGGCCGAAGATGTCAAACTGTTCCTGCTGCGTAGTGCGAAAGACGGCGAAGCACCGGCGAGTTGTTCCTGATTTATTTATGTGAAGGTATTCATAACAACCTGCTTTCTTGCTTAAGAGAGCAGGTTTTTTTTGGGAGGATGAAACATGAGTTGGAAAGAGGGCTTTAAAGCTGACTACGAGCGACTCTTTGTCGAAGAATGGTCGCATTACACAGGGGCGATCTTGTTGATGCTGGTGGTCATTGCATTGATGGTCAACGGCCTCTTCTGGGGGGTTTTTGGTGGTGTGCGTTATTGGGGCGATCAGTTCAACCATTTGATTGGCTTGGCTCCCCTGCTCGACATTCATGCGCCGGATGAGGGATTTCTGACTCACCGGATGTCCTTGATGAATATCATGTTGTTGTTGGGTGCGTTTACTGCCGCGTTGATGTCGCGTCAATTCCAGATCAGTCGTCCTCCCAAATTAGAAATCCTCTGGGCAGCTTTAGGTGGTTCCCTGATGGGCATTGGAGCTTCTCTAGCGGGTGGTTGCACTAACGGTGGATTCTTCAACCCTGTGTTGCACTCTTCACCTGCTGGATGGGTCATGTGTGCCGGTTTGCTTGCAGGAGCAGTGATCGGATTGAAATTACTGCTCTGGACGCTAGAGAATATTGAATGGGGAATGCAAGCGCCCCCCACACTCAACACGCCAGAAGTCTTGACGAACGCCTATCCGCTCATTGGTTTTGCCATCATCGTTGCGGTGTTGTATTGGGCTGTCGGTTGGTATGGCTCGCCTGACACTGTATTAGTAACGCGTGCTGTCATTGTGCTGTTGGGTTTTTGCATAGGATTCATCATGCATCGCTCACGGCTGTGTTTTGCGAGAGCTTTCCGCGAACCGTTCATGACGGGCGAAGGTGACATGACCAAAGCCATCATTCTGGCACTGGCCATTGGACTTCCCATCGCTGGTTTTCTTTTTGAAAAGAAAATCATTGATCCCTATGTCGCAATTCCTCCGACTTTCTGGATCGGATCGCTTCTTGGAGGACTCATTTTCGGCATCGGCATGATTTTCGCAGGAGGCTGCGCCTCCGGGTCGCTTTGGCGCATGGGAGAAGGTCACCTCAAGTTATGGATGGCGATGTTCTTCTTCGCCTGGATCGGTTCGATTGCCAGTGCTCTTTTAAAAGGAGCTGGACTGACCTCACTTGATCCCGATAATATCGAAAGTTTCGACATTACAGCAATAGGTTATCAAGCTTATTGGCCAGACATGCTGCACGGCTGGGGCTGGACGTTGATCGTGGGAGGTGGATTACTGTTCGCTTGGTATGCCTTCGTGCGCTATAACGAATCAACGGAAAAATTCACGGTGCTGTGATTCGTGTTGAATGAGAAATCTCCCCTCGCCCGCTTGCGGGCTACCGTATGCACACATCTTTTAACTTGTTGATTGCACATGGGAAAAGAGACGCACCAAGCTCCCTCCCCTTCAAGGGGAGGGTTAGGGTGGGGATGGGGTATCTGTGGCATTGTATTTATAACTGCTTGAATTATATGGAGCCTTCATTCCCCCATCCCCCTCCCAACCTCCCCCTTGAAGGGGGAGGAGTAAGAGGCTCCAACTTGTGTGCATACGGTAGCGCTTGCGGGAGAGGGGGTGAGGTCTCGTGATCCCAAACTACCGAGGCAAAACCAACATAGCGGCGAGTCCGCCTTCTGGGCGATTGTTCAAACGCAGTTCGCCACCATGCAATCGGGCGGCATCGCGGGCGATCGTCAGCCCCAGCCCTACGCCGCCGGTTTCTCGACTGCGCGAAGATTCCAGTCGCACATAGGGTTCTGCAACGCGGAGCAGATCAGCTTCTGGAATGCCAGGACCGGAATCTTCGATAACAATGCGCAGGGTTGTGGCATCCTCTTCGAGGGTTAGTCGGGCGGCATGACCGTACTTGATCGCGTTATCGACCAGATTGGCAATGGCACGCTTTAACGCCGTCAGACGGCCTCGATAGGGCGTATCGGCATGTCCCATCAGCGTGACGGGATGCCCAATGACTTCCTCATCAGCGACCAGACTGGCGAGCAATGCGTTCATGTCAATGGACTGGAGCGGCTCGTTCTCGCGCAGGCCGCGCAGGTAGTCCAGGGTTGAATCCACCATGGCTTGCATGTCGGCAATATCCGCGTCAATCTGGGCGCGTAGTGTTTCGTCTTCAACCAGATCGGCACGCAGACGTAAACGGGTGAGCGGCGTGCGCAGGTCGTGGGAAACAGCGGCCAATGCCCTGCTTCGTTCTGCGATTAAACGCCGTAGTCGTTCCTGCATACGGTTGAAGGCCTCGGCAGCACGACGGGTTTCAATCAGTCCAGTTTCCAGCATGGGCGGTGAATCGAGGTCGCGACCAAAGGCATCGGCGGCTTCGGCCAGACGCTGGATGGGGCGTGTGACCAAGCGCACCGCCAGCAAGGCTACTGCAATGACAACCGTCAACGTCAATCCCAGATGTATCCAGAATTTATTAGGCACACCTCCCATATGGCTGTAACCGTGCTGGAGCAGGATCGCCCGCTCATCCATGTGCAACCAGAACGTCGCAAATTGCGCTACAAATAAGCCGCCTACGAGGATCAGCGTGAGTCGTCCAAACAGTGAGGCAGGCATTAGGCGTTTCATTGACCACATTCCGCACGTCCTTCCACGGCTGCTGCCAGAACATAACCTTCGCCGCGCACGGTTCTGATGAGTTGCGGTTCGCGTGAATCATCGCGCAATCGCTGGCGTAGGCGGCTTATCTGCACGTCAATGGCACGATCAAAAGGTTCGGCGGCGTGACCGTGGATGAGTTCCATCAACTGATCGCGATTAAGCACTCGATTGGGATGGTCGAGCAAAATCCGTAACAACCGGTATTCGCCGCCGGAGAGCGACACCAGTACGTTATCGGGTGCGGTCAATGTTCGTGTGGCAGTATCCAGTCGCCAACCGGCAAAAATTAGGCAGCGTTGCGCTTCGGCACGCAAATTGGGCGGCAGTGCGTGCGTTCGCCGCAGAATGCCCTTGATGCGCGCCAGCAATTCCCGTGGGCTGAAGGGTTTGACCAGATAATCGTCTGCCCCCATTTCGATGCCGACGATACGGTCGGCTTCTTCGCCACGGGCGGTCAGCATGAGCACCGGCACATTGGAATGGGCACGCAAATCGCGGCACAGGGTCAGTCCATCGCTATCGGGCAGGTTGAGATCGAGCACCACCAGATCGACCGAGTGCCGCTCCAATGCCTGCGTCATCGCCCGCCCATCGCGGGCAACTATTGTTTCAAAACCATTCTTCGCCAGGTAATTCGCCAATAAACGGCGAATTTCTGGATCGTCGTCAACAATAAGGAGGCGTGCTGTATTTTCCATGGTCGGCATTTATACCCTCGATAGTCGCTGATTTGTAACGCTACGTAACAAACAGGCAAGGCGTAACGTAACGATGCAAAATGACTGACGGTTGCAACTTGGTGATTACGTAAATTTCATTGACCGAAATTTACGTAATGGATAAAATTCGCGCCATGTCCAAACGGAAAGACTGCCTACATCAAGCTAACGATGCAAGATGGTGCGGTGGTGATCCAGTTCAAGGAGAAGTGAGATGAGCGTTAGAAAACCAAGATATTGCCTTCAGTGTGATGACGGCACGGAGTTGAAATTAAAAATTCAGGATATGACGGTGCAGGCCAATGGCATCACCCGCGTTGTGCCCGAGGTGGCAGGATGGCATTGTCCGCAATGCGGTGAGGTCGAGTTTGTCGATCAGGACGGTTCAGAACGCCATATGGCAGCGATGAATGCAGTCTGGGAAGAGGCTAGCGCAGGCGAGTCGGGTTCGTTGCGAGCCATCCGAAAGAAACTTGGTCTGAAGCAGGCCGAGGCCGGTCGGTTGTTCGGCGGTGGGGTGTCGGCCTTTTCGGATTACGAGCGAGGCAAAACACAGCCGCATAAATCCACCGTGTTGCTGTTGAAACTTCTGGATCGACATCCTGATTTGCTAAAGGAATTGGCACCAGCACTTGTCCGCGTTTAACCCAAGTTTAACCGCCCCACCCCCGATTCACCGCCATCCAGCGAAGCATCAACTTTTTTATCCTTTATTATCAATCTGTTAAAAATTTGATCCTAAAAAATCGTTTTGTTGTGCCATAACATTTGTTGTCGGCCAGTTTTGTCCATGGTTTTCTTGTAGCATCCGTCGCATGTTCATTCGTAAAACCAAAACAAACAACTCGGCGACAGGTGAGTGCTATTTCACCTATCGGTTGGTGCGTGGCGAACGCGTTGGTACTAAAGTGCGTCAAATCACAGTGCTCAATCTTGGTCGGAACTTTTCCGTCAAGCCAGAAACCTGGCCTTTGCTGTGCAGTCGCATCGAGCAAATGCTGCGACCGTCACAAATCCTGTTTGACATTCCCTGCCCCGAGCAAATCGAAAGCGTCGCTCAACGCTACGTCAAACAAATCGTCGCGCGTGCCTTGCCGTCAGAAGAAACATCCGACCACATTATCACCAAGACTGAAACAGACTTCACTCCTGATTCTGCAAGCATCGCACCTGCGATCGCTTCTTCAACGCATGTTCCTCCATCAGTCTCTCCAACCGTCTCTTCATCAGCTTCTCCAGAGCATGTCAATTCAACCATCTCCCCTGATTTCTATGAAGCAGACATCAACTCTATACAGCTCACACAGCCGCGATCGGTCGGTGTGGAACATCTCGCGCTGCACGCGTTATCGCAACTGGGCTTCGTCGACAAACTGACTGAACTGGGTATCAATGGCGTGATGCGGGCATCGATTATGGGCAACATTATTGGACGAATCGCCCATCCAGCCTCAGAACTTGCCACCTGGAAGTGGCTAGAAACCAGCAGTGCGCTAGACGAATTACTCGATATCGATTTCACGAGTCTCTCGCACATGCGCTTGTATCGGGCATCCGATCTCCTGATGAAGCATCGCACCGCCATTGAAGACCACGTGTTCAATGCTGCGCGCACACTCTTCTCACTGGAAGAAACCGTCACCCTCTTTGATTTGACCAACACCTACTTCGAAGGTGCCGCAGCCGCCAATCCCAAGGCGCAACGGGGTCGCTCCAAGGAGAAACGCAGCGATTGTCCCTTGGTCACGC
>JAUYFZ010000087.1 GCA_030689585.1 Rhodocyclaceae bacterium
ACGGGTGTTGGCGGCGAAATTTGCAGTCGACCAATTGCCGCCCGCGCAACCGCTGCCACAACTGAATTTCGGCATCAGTCATGTTATTTCGCAGCTTCTGCTGGATATGCCGCCCGATAATTACGAGACTTGTTTGTCCCTTCATGTTTACCCCATCCCCTCCCCAGCCCTCCCCTTGAAGGGGAGGGAGATTGGTACTGCCCTCCACTTGAAGGGGAGGGAGATTGGTACTGCCCTCCACTTGAAGGGGAGGGAGGCCGCAACAACCGCTTCGATTACCCACTACAAACCGTATAGAGCCGAAATTAGTGACAGGCCTTCAGGCCTGTCGATGAATTCCAGAATTTGCAAGGGAAATCGTCCCCAACACCCGGGGTCCTCGTGCACCGGTGACGGCGGGCAGGTTGCCAGATTGACCCCGTAGAGTCTGACGGGCCAGCCAGGCGAAGGCGACGGCTTCTACCCAATCTGCGGGGAGTCCGAGGGTATCCGTGGTGGTGACGTGGGTGGTGGGTAAGCGATGGGCCAAGGCTTCCATCAGGGTGTGGTTGTGGACACCGCCTCCGCAAACGAATAGTTCATCGGGAGGGCGGCTGTTGCATTCTTGGTCAATGGCATGACCGATACCGAATACGGTCAGGGCCAGCAGGGTGGCCTGAACATCTTCCGGGGCTTCTGATCCGCAGAGCAGGGATTGGAGCCACGCCAGATTGAATTGTTCTCGACCGCAGCTTTTGGGCGGAGGCGTGTTGAAAAAAATATGACGGGAAAGCCGTGTCAGCAGATCGGGGAGTACCTGGCCGGTGGCTCCCCATTGACCTGCTTCGTCATAGCCACGTCCGAGGCAGTGGGTAATCCAAGCATCCAGCAGCATATTGCCGGGGCCGCAGTCGAAACCACCGGTGGGGTGTCCGGGGGAAAGATTCGTAAGGTTGGCGATACCCCCGATGTTCAAAATGATCCGGTGACGATCGGGAGTACGGAAAATGGCCTCGTGAAAAGCAGGAACGAGGGGGGCCCCTTGGCCTCCGGCGGCGAGGTCGCGGCTGCGAAAATCCGCAATCACGGTGAGTCCGGTGAGTTCGGCTAAGAGGCTGGGGTGATTAGCTTGCAGGGTATAACCTTGGGCGGGTTCGTGGCGTAGGGTCTGTCCGTGGCAACCAATGGCACGGACGCGCTGGGCCGGACAGCCTGATCCGGACAGGACGGTGCGCACCGTCTGCGCGTATTCCCGTGCAAGACGCTGGGACAGATGGGCTAATCTTGCGATTTCATTGTCGCCGGGCACGGAGAGGGCCAAGATGTCTGCTTTGAGGTCGTCCGGGTAAGGCAGGTAAGCCGTGGCAATACATTGGGGAAGGCCAGATGAAAAGTCGACCAACGCGGCATCGACACCATCTAAACTGGTGCCGGACATAAGACCGATGAAAATATCGTTAGAATCCATCCCTAGAGTCTAGCCTACAAAACATGATTGATATTCCATCCCAACTGACCCTCATGATGCGAGGAGCCGCCGAGCTTCTGGTTGAAGCGGAGCTGGTCGAAAAATTAAAACGCGGTGCGCCATTGCGGATCAAGGCGGGGTTTGATCCCACTGCGCCTGATTTGCACTTGGGGCATACGGTGCTGATCAACAAGTTGCGTCATTTTCAGGAACTGGGGCATCACGTTCTGTTTTTGATCGGCGATTTCACCGGCATGATCGGTGATCCGACGGGCAAGAATTCGACCCGACCTCCGTTGTCGCGAGAACAGGTGCTTGAAAATGCACAGAGTTATCGGGAACAGGTGTTCAAGATTCTCGATCCGGATAAAACGGAAATTTGTTTTAATTCAACATGGTTCGATTCGATGGGCGCGGCGGGCATGATCCGTTTGACTTCCCATTCCACCGTCGCACGTATGTTGGAGCGTGATGATTTTGCGAAACGTCATGCCACCGACGAGCAATCGGTAGCCATTCATGAATTCTTGTATCCGTTATGCCAAGGTTATGATTCTGTGGCATTGCGTTCCGATGTCGAACTGGGCGGTACCGATCAGAAGTTCAATCTTTTGATGGGCCGTCAATTGCAGAAACGTTATGGACAATCGCCCCAATGCGTCTTGATGATGCCCTTGCTCGAAGGACTGGATGGCGTGAACAAGATGTCCAAGTCGTTGGGTAACTATGTGGGTATTTCGGAACCTCCGAAGGAAATTTTCGGGAAACTGATGTCTGTTTCCGATACTCTGATGTGGCGATATTTTGATCTGTTGTCATTTCGCAGCAGTGAAGAAATCGCCCGCTTCAGGCAGGAGGTGACAGAGGGTCGCAATCCACGGGACGTGAAGGTGTTATTGGCGCAGGAAATGGTGGAACGGTTCTATGATCGTCGGAATGCCGAAGAAGCATTGATGGATTTTGAGACTCGATCCAGGCAGGGGGTGATTCCTGATGACATTCCGCAAATGTCGATCCCCGCAGGAGGTATTGCCCAGATACTCAAACAAGCCGGCTTGGCGCCTAGTACGTCGGAAGCCATGCGATTGATTGAGGGTGGGGGAGTTCGCTTGAATGGTGAAAAGATCAGCAACAAATCGCTGGTTCTCCCCTCGGGGGAGACGGTGATTCTTCAGGTAGGTAAAAGGAAGTTTGCCCGCATCCTCATCACTTAATAAAGGAGTTTATGTCATGACGACCTATGCCACGACGGCCATTCGATCTGTTGCCCTGGTGGGGCACGGCGATGCAGGTAAAACCACGTTGGCGGAAGCCTTGCTGTTTCGTGCCGGGGCCATTCCCGCGAAGGGCAGTGTTGAACGCGGGACCACGGTGTGCGATTTCGATCCACAGGAAAAGGCCGCCGGGCATTCATTGAATTCGGCCTTGATCAATTTTGCCTGGGAAGATGTGCATATCCACTTGATTGATACGCCCGGCTATCCCGATTTTGCCGGACAGTCCATTGCGGCTTTGGCGGGGGTGGATACTGCGGTGGTGGTGATCAACGCGCAGACGGGCATTGAATTATCTACAGAGCGCATGATGAGAGCGGCCGCCGCACGCGGTCTGGCTCGCATGATCGTCATTAACAAGATTGACGCAGACAACCTGAATCTTCCTGGTCTGATCGACGATATTCGTGAGCGTTTCGGCAAGGAATGCAGGTTGCTCGATTTACCCTCGCACGGCGGCCATGAGGTGGTGGAGGTGCTCGACCATGACAGCGGGGAGACGGATTTTGAGTCGGCCTCCCATGCCCATCGTGAGTTGATCGACCAGTTGGTGGAGGAAGATGAAACGCTCATGGCCCGTTATCTGGAGGATGGATGTGACCCCAGCACAAATGAGCTTCACGCCCCTTTTGAAAAGGCATTACGGACAGGCCATTTGATTCCGATCCTGTTTGTTTCCGCCCGCACGGGGGCGGGCATTGACGCGCTGTTGCATACGCTGGCGAGTCTGGCCCCTAATCCCTTCGAGGGGAATCCTCCTCCCTTTTTGAGAGGTGAACGTGGGGGCGATTGTGAAGAATTTCATGCTGAACCAGCTCCGGATCAGCATGTGTTAGCCCATGTTTTCAAGGTGGTGATGGACCCTTACATGGGAAAAGTCGGGATTTTTCGTGTGCATCAGGGCACGATACGCCGCGATTCGCAACTTTTTATCGGGGATGGTAGAAAGTCCTTCAAGGTTGGGCATCTTTATCAGATTCAGGGCAAGGAATCCGTGGAAGTGGATGAGCTTCGCCCGGGCGATCTGGGCGCGGTGGCTAAGGTGGACGACATTGAGTTTGATGGCGTGCTGCACGATTCTCACGATGAGGATCGTATCTTCTTGAAACCGCTGGAATTTCCGCAGCCTATGCAGGGGTTGGCGGTCGAAACCAAAAAGAAGGGCGATGAACAACGCTTGTTTGAAATCCTGCATAAACTGGAAATGGAAGACCCCTGCTTCAAGATGGAGCGTCATCCGACGACCCATGAGACGGTGATTCGCGGGTTAGGAGAGATGCATCTGCGGGCCAAGCTGGAAAAAATGGCCAGTTTCTACAAGATGGAACTGGACACGAAGCCGCCTCGCGTGCCCTACCGCGAAGCGGTGACGGCGAATGCCGAGGGGCATTGCCGCCACAAGAAACAAAGCGGCGGAGCCGGACAGTTTGGCGAGGTCTACTTGAAGGTGGAACCGCTGGAACGGGGGGCCGGGTTCGAATTTGTGGATCACATCAAAGGCGGGGTCATTCCGGGGGTCTTCATGTCCGCCGTAGAAAAGGGCGTGCGGCAAGCCTTGGCGGAGGGCGTGGTCGCGGGGCATCCGGTGGAAGATATTCGTGTGATCGTCTATGACGGGAAAACACATCCGGTGGATGGCAAGGAAGTGGCGTTTGTGACGGCGGGTCGCAAGGCGACGATTGCGGCGATTCAGGCCGCGCGTCCGATCATTCTGGAGCCGATTGTCAGTATTGACATCACCGTCGATGAATCTTCCGTGGGAGACATTGCGGGTGATCTGTCGGGTCGCAGGGGTCATGTGACGGGCACAACCCCAAGCAGGCACGGCACGGCGGTGGTCGCCGGTGAAGTGCCGTTGGCAGAAATTTCGGATTACGCTTCACGTCTGAAATCCATGACGGGAGGGCAGGGGATTTATACCCTCGCCTTCGCCCGTTACGCTCAAGTACCGCAGCAGGTTCAGCAAAAGCTGGCGGAGGGGCATTCGTTGCGTGAAGATGAAGAGTAGGACGGGGCTTGAACAGTAATGGGAATGTGCAGGAGATCAAAGGCCTGACGGGCCGCGTTTCGACAGGCATCGGCTAGGGGATGCGGGATGGGCAGCGGAAGTTGGTGTTGAAGCAGACGTTTGGTGACGGGAAGTGCTGAAATGGGCATCAGGATACGATCCTGATAAGCACTCAACTGATCGCGCACGGCGGTTTCGGCGACTTCCCGTTGCCAGGGGGTGATGGGCCATTGCGTGGGCACGGCGTAGGCCCGTGGGAACATCTCCAAGTCGCGGATGACGGTACGGATATCTTCTGGGGAATCACGGAAAGGAAGTAACACCAGATCGGCCATGCCATAGAGCTGGCGATCCATCTCCGTGCGGTTGCCGCCGCCATCGATAATCCCCATCCATCCACTGAGCGAGCGAATCTTGTTGATCACTTTGGTCAGCGCGTCACGATTTCTCGCATCGGCGATTAAATAATGCCGCCCGGAGGGTTCGAGGGGAGTGCGGCAGGTGTCGGTCAGTACGCAAACGGAGCGATGCCCTAGCAATCCCGCTCCCTGACAGATCATGTGAGAAAGCGTGGTTTTGCCGGTTCCGCCCTTGTTTCCGATAACGCAAATAATGTCGGCCATGACAGGAAGGTAACAAAAGAAGTGGGCAGATTATGGCGATAACTCTTGATGACGAACCGCAGAAACATCCGCGCAATCGCGCCTCTATTCCTTGTTTGATCAACTGGCGGGTGTCATTGGCACAAAACGCGCCGGTGCAATTTGTTCTGGAGAATGCGTGATGGCGGCAACCTTGGTCGTTCAGTTTGGTGCAACCCTCCGTCACTTCTGCAATCTCAACGGGACATTTCTCTGCCGAGATCGATGTAGGTCCTACGGAGCAGGGGGGATGTTGGACGATTGGTGATGGGCATCTTTGCGATTCGGGGCATCCGGGGCATCCGGGGATTACGGAGGATGAGGCCGATATTTATCTGGCACGACCGTCAAAATAACTTGCGAGTCCGTGTAGATTCGTTTATAAAGTCACCCCTTTCCTATCTCGTGACTGCCCATGTCTGAAGATCTATTGCACAAGCAATTCCCCCCTTATGTAGCCAAAAAGGGCGAGACGTACATGAACGCCAAGCAGGTGGCACACTTTCGCAAGAGACTGGAAACACTGCGAGATGAGTTGCAAGGCGATATTGATCGTACTGTTCACACAATGCAAGATGAAGCCACCGTATTCGCCGACCCCAATGATCGGGCCAGTCAGGAATCCGATATCGCCTTGGAACTGCGCAACCGGGATCGCGAACGCAAACTCATCAAGAAGATCGAAGAATCCATTGCTCGCATTGATGAAGAAGATTACGGTTATTGCAATTCCTGCGGGATCGAGATCGGGTTAAAACGCCTAGAAGCCCGTCCCACGGCCACGCTTTGTATTGACTGCAAGACGCTGGAAGAACTAAGAGAAAAGCAGGTAGCGAAGTAATACCGCCGTAATAAAAAAGGACGCCGAAGCGTCCTTTTTTACAACTCATTGATCCAACGTAACTACTCAGGTCAGCATCAATCTCCTCCCCATCAGGGGGAGGGTTGTACCAAGTCTCTCCCCTTCAAGGGGAGGGTTGTACCAAGTCCCCTCCCCTTCAAGGGGAGGGTTAGGGTGGGGATGGGGTAAAAGTTGCGCGATATTTGTAACTGATTGAATTTACTTGGATCACAATTTCCACCATCCCCCTCCCAACCTCCCCCTTGAAGGGGGAGGAGATGCGTGCCCCGATAGACCTGAGTAGTTATGACCCAACTTACTCTGCAACAGCGACAGGCGGGGTTTCTAGCAGTGCCTTCATCGACAAGCGAATACGGCCCTTGTCGTCTGTCTCGATGACCTTGACCTTCACGACCTGGCCTTCCTTCAAGTAATCGGCGACCGCATTGACGCGCTCGTTGGCGATCTGGGAAATGTGCAGCAGACCATCCTTGCCCGGCAGAACTTGCACAATGGCCCCGAAATCCAGCAGACGGAGAACGGCTCCCTCATACACCTTGCCGACTTCAACTTCTGCGGTGATGTCCTCGATACGTTTCTTGGCAACCTGGGCCGCATCGGCATTGACGGAGGAAATGGTGATCGTGCCATCATCTCCGATGTCGATGACGCAACCGGTTTCCTCGGTCAGGCCACGAATCACGGCTCCGCCCTTGCCAATAACATCGCGGATTTTTTCCGGATTGATCTTGAGGGTAATCATGCGCGGTGCGTAATCAGACACGTCACCCCGATGAGAAGTCATGGAACCGTTCATCAAGCCGAGAATGTGCAAGCGACCTTCTTTGGCTTGGGCCAGCGCGACTTGCATGATTTCCTTGGTAATCCCCTGAATCTTGATGTCCATTTGAAGCGCGGTAATCCCCGTTTCCGTACCGGCCACCTTGAAATCCATGTCGCCCAGATGATCTTCATCACCCAGAATGTCGGTCAATACCGCAAAGCGATTGCCTTCCTTAATGAGTCCCATGGCAATACCCGCCACATGCGCCTTGAGAGGCACTCCCGCATCCATCAGGGCCAGCGAACCGCCGCAAACGGAAGCCATCGAGGAGGAACCGTTGGATTCCGTAATCTCGGAGACCACCCGCATGGAATAACCGAATTCTTCAGCAGAAGGCAATACCGCCAATAACGCACGTTTGGCCAGCCGTCCGTGACCGATTTCACGACGCTTCGGTGTGCCAACACGACCGGTTTCACCTGTGGCAAACGGCGGCATGTTGTAATGAAGCATGAACCGATCCCGAGATTCTCCTTGCAGGGCATCAATGATCTGCTCATCGCGCCCGGTGCCCAAAGTGGCAATCACCAGAGCTTGTGTCTCGCCTCGGGTAAACAACGCAGAACCGTGGGTACGCGGCAGCACACTGCTACGAATGTCGATCTGACGAACCGTGCGAGTATCGCGGCCATCGATGCGGGGACTTCCATCGAGAATCTGGGTGCGCACGATCTTCGCTTCCAGTTCAAAGAGAAGATTGCCGACATAAATGGCATCGAGTGCGCCTTCGCCCGAACACAATGTGTCCGTCACTTTTTGAGTGACTTCACGGCATTTCTGCGTGCGCGCCTGCTTGGCGGTAATGCGATAGGCATCGCGCAGGTCAGCTTCGGCCAGTTCGGCTACCTTGGCGATTAGTGCCTCATCCTTGGCGGGGGCCTGCCAGCTCCATTCCGGCTTGCCAGCGACTTCCACCAATTCGTTAATCGCGTTAATGACGGCCTGCATCTGGTCGTGACCAAAGACCACCGCCCCTAACATGATCTCTTCAGACAATTGCTGCGCTTCTGATTCAACCATCAGCACCGCCGATTGCGTACCGGCCACGACGAGGTTGAGTTGAGTGTTTTCAAGCTGCGTCTTGGTGGGGTTCAGCAGGTATTGACCGTCGACATAACCAACACGCGCCGCGCCGATGGGGCCGTTGAAGGGAATACCGGAAATGGCCAGTGCCGCAGAGGCACCGATCAAGGCCGGAATATCGGAATCCACTTCCGGGTTGCTGGAGAGCACATGAATGATGATCTGGACTTCGTTGTAGAAACTCTCTGGGAACAACGGGCGAAGAGGACGGTCGATCAAACGGGAAGTCAGCGTTTCTTTCTCGGAAGGGCGACCTTCACGCTTGAAGAAACCGCCGGGGATACGTCCGGCCGCATAGGTTTTTTCAATATAATCAACCGTCAGCGGAAAGAAATCCTGTCCGGCTTTGGCTTGATCTTTTGCAACCACCGTGGCGAGAATGACGGTGTCATCGACGGTGACTAAAACAGCACCGGAAGATTGGCGAGCAATTTCGCCGGTTTCTAGGGTGACGGTATGTGAACCGTAGGTAAAACTTTTCTTGATGGGAGTAGGCACGAGAATTCCTTTTATGGGTAAATTATTTACGTAAGCCTAAGCGTGCGATCAGTGCACGATAGCCATCGACATGCTTGCGCTTCAGATAATCCAGCAGGGTGCGTCGTTGACTCACCATACGCAGCAAGCCTCGGCGCGAGTGGTTGTCTTTGACATGTTCCTTGAAGTGACCCGTAAGATCGTTGATATGGGCCGTTAGGAGTGCAATCTGAACTTCCGAAGAACCGGTATCGCCCGGAGCACGCTGAAATTCAGCAACGATTTTCGCCTTGACGGCGGCAGTAAAAGCCATGATTTTCCTTTCAAACACAAGTAGTTGGAAATAACGGATCAGCCCCGGTTTGATAGAGCCGCTCCCCAAAAGAGGCGCGATTATATCCGATTGAGCGGGATCAAAGTCCCGTCACGTGATGATTCATCCATCAAAGCCAGTTCATCCAGGGAATGGGCATCGGCTACGTCAAATCGACCGATATGGGTTCGTCGTAAAGCCGCCAGGTGCGCACCACATCCCAATTTTTTTCCGATGTCTTCGGCCAGCGTGCGGATGTAAGTCCCTTTGCTACAGGTAGTTTCAATCTCGAATTTATCGGCTTCGCAGGACAATAACGATAATTGGCGGATCGTCACCCGGCGAGGCTGACGTTCCAGTTCAATTCCCTTGCGGGCATATTCATACAGAGGACGGCCTTCGCGTTTCAATGCCGAATACATGGGAGGAATTTGTTCGATCTCACCCATAAAGTGAGTCAGCACTTCTTCGATCTGCGCACGCGATACGTCCACCGGCCGCGTTTCCAGCACACGGCCTTCCGCATCGGCGGTTTCGGTCGTCACGCCCAATTGCACGGTAGAACGATAGGTTTTATCTGAATCCAGAAAAGTGGCCGCCAGTTTGGTTGCCTTGCCAAAACAAAGAAGCAAAAGCCCTGTCGCCAGCGGATCCAACGTACCGGTATGCCCAGCCTTGGCCGCATTGAAAAGCCATTTCGCCCTTTGCAGGGCCGCATTGGAAGACGCTCCCACGGGTTTGTCAAGCAACAGCAGTCCGTTGACAATTCTGCGTGCGCGTTTTGTTTGCCTAGATTGATTTATTGCTTCCACTGCATGGACTCCTTACGTTACGATTAGCGTGAAACACATACCCCATCCCCCTCCCAGCCTCCCCCTTGAAGGGGGA
>JAUYFZ010000088.1 GCA_030689585.1 Rhodocyclaceae bacterium
AAATACCCCGAACAGGTGAAAGCGCACCTTAACCGCTGGCTGGGCGGGCGGGAAGGGCTGCTGAAAGTGTAAAATTTGCGTCATGTCACCTTCACTCATCAAAGAACAGATCGACCTTTATTGGAAACTCATGCGGCTGGATAAGCCCATTGGTATTCTGCTATTGCTCTGGCCTACGTTGTGGGGGTTGTGGCTGGCTTCTGGCGGTTGGCCGGATTTCAAGCTGGCGATGCTCTTCATTCTAGGCACCGTGCTGATGCGTTCGGCGGGGTGTGTGATTAACGACGTGGCGGATCGTCACTTTGATCCTCATGTCGAACGCACTAAAAACAGACCACTGGCGGCACGGAAAATTAGGGTGGCCGCTGCGATGTGGCTCTTCGTGGTGCTGGTGCTATCGGCCTTTCTTTTGCTGTTACCGATTTTGACTCCGTTGATTTTCGGGCTGGCTGTCATCGCTTTGCTTCTTGCGGGGAGTTATCCCTTCACAAAACGGTTTTTTGCGGTTCCGCAGGCCTATCTTGGGGTCAGTTTCGGATTTGGCATCCCCTTGGCTTTTGCCGCTGTGCAAGGGAGTGTGCCGAGCATCGCGTGGATGTTGCTGGTCGCCAATGTTTTTTGGGCCATCGCCTACGATACGGAATATGCGATGGTGGATCGTGAAGATGATCTGAAAATTGGATTGCGAACATCGGCCATCACCTTTGGTCGGTTTGATGTCGGTGCTGTGATGGGGTGTTACGGAATCTCCTTGGGCATTCTCGCGGTGGTCGGGATACAAACCGGGGCGGGTGGGGCTTGGTTTGTCGGGTTGATGGTCGCGGCGGGCATAGCTCTTTATCATTTCACGCTGATTCGTGATCGGGATCGCCTGAAATGTTTTGCCGCTTTTCGACATAACGCCTGGTTCGGGTTGGCGATATTTGCAGGAATAGCCTTGAATTAGGCGTGTGTTCCGGATTAAGAGCGGGCGGGGTGCGTGAAAGAATCACGATACACCTCATTGTGACTTGCGCGAACGTGCCCAGATTCCGCTTACTGCCTTTTACACTCGCTCCTCCTAGCCCTGCCGCGGCCTGGACCGTCGTTCTGTGCACGACCGCGTCGTTGATGACGGGCTGTGTCGCCCGACGCGAGCAATATGATGTGCCGGCGGTCGTGTTACCGACGAGTTATCGGAATGTTCAAAGTACACGTGGAAGAGACATGTCGACGGTGGCGGCGGCGGTGCAAACGAGCAAAGGCCGCAAAACCGTCCAGCCGATGCTGGTGCGCTTACTGGATGGAGCCTTGCCCCAGTGGTGGCAACTGCTGATTAGTCCGGAATTAGATGCCTTGATGGCCCGCGCATTGACGAGCAATCAGGATTTGCGTGCGGCCAATGCACGCATCACCCAGGCACTGGCGCGTGCAGGACAAGCCGACGCAGATCATTATCCGACGGTTTCATTGACCGGTTCTTCCGCGATTGATGCGCCCGCTGGCGGTGTTGGGTCGGTGTTACCCGGTGGAGAGATCAAGTCCAGCAAGACACACAAGATCGGATTGTCCGGTGAATGGCGGGCGGATCTTTGGGGGGAACGTCAGGCGGCTTCCGATTCCGCAGATTTGCAGGTGTTGCGGGCCACTTTTCAGCGCGACGACGTGCAACGACAGTTAGTCGCTGACATTGCGTCGACCTATATCGAATATTTGGTGTTGAACGACCGGTTGCGGGTGGCTCACGAATCCGAGGCGGTATTTACCGAAATGCTCTCGATGGTGGAAGCGCGTTTCAAAGCCAAGGATGCGTCGGCACTCGATCTGGAACAACAACGGGCGACGGTGTATGCCGCACAGGCGGCCATTCCGACCCAAGAACAGCAACGGGCTGAAGCGTCCACCCGCTTAGCTCTGTTAGTCGGAGCCGTGCCCGGCAGTCTTTCCTTATCGGATAAAGGGTTGGATTCCCTCTATTTCCCGGATGTCATTCCCGGGGTGCCGGGCAACCTGTTGTTGCGCCGGCCTGATGTGCGCATGATGGAAGCCAAGTTGTTATCTGCGGATGCAGACATCGACGTGGCACGGGCTAGAGTGCTTCCCGCCTTGGATTTAACCGGACAACTAGGGCAGGGTAGCCATGCTTGGGGCTCCTTGTTGAGTTCACATTCCCTGTTTTGGGGGGCGGTGGCCAGCTTAAGTGTGGCCATTTTCGACCATGGCAAGCGGCAGCAGGAAGTAGGGTTTGCGCGTGCGGTGCACGAGGAATTGGCCGAAGGGTATGTCAAAACGATTCATACTGCGGTGCGCGAAGTGGAAGACAGCATGAATGCCATTGAAAAGACGGGTCGTCGGTTGAGCGCACAAGAAAAAGCAACGACCTCGTCCCGTGCGGCATGGCAATACAGTCGGGAAGGATGGCGGGCCGGAGCGGTTGAATACATGACCGCGCTGGATGCGCAACGGAGCTGGTATCGCAGCAGGGACGAGCTTCATGTCGTTCATCGCGATCGTTACCGAGCCTTGGTGAGTTTATTTTCCGCATTGGGTGGCGGTGTGGACGTGGGCGCTTCGTTACCCGGTGAGGGAGTGCGGCCAGAAGTAACGCCGGTGAACAGGGGCAGGGTAAGGCTTTCACAAGCAGGAGATGCGTCAGGCTACAAAACGGTAGCGGGTCGAGAGATAGCTGGAAAGGGTCAACATGAATGAACATATAGAGCCGCCCTTGACGGAGCGGCAACAGCAGATACTGAAACTTCTTCAGGCGGGCAAGGTTAATAAGGAAATTGCCAGAGAACTGGGTATTGGTGTTGGCACGGTCAAACAACATACCGTGGCGTTATTCAAGCGATTGCATGTCAAGAACCGCACCATGGCGGCTGCCAAGGGAGGCGAACTCGCTCGGGGCGAGGGATCTCACCCTGTCTTTGTTTCCGACGGAATACTCGAACGTCGCCCAATCATTGCGATGAGTCTGGCTTTGCCGGAAGGCACGGAAAATGAGCGAACCCGTCGCTTCTTCGGAATACTGGAAAAACGCGCTGCCGAATGCGATGCCCTGTTTGTGGCCAGGAAAGATCAGGGAGCGGACATCGTCTTTGGGGTTTCTCATGTCGCCGAAGACGATGTTCTGCGCGCTCTTCGCTTGGCTCATCTTGCTTTTTCAGAGTTGTCCGCACAGGATGCCCCGTTAGCGGCTCGGTTACGAGGGGGGGTGGCCGCCGGGTTAGCCGTCATCAGCATGGGGCGGCACGGTGGGTGGTCAGGGGAAGCCATTGCCAGTGAATCTATTGCCCATGCACGCGATTTACAGCGATTGGTGCCGCAGGGTCACATGATGTTGGGGCAAACGACGCTGGATCTCATTCGTTCAATGGGCATCGGTGAAAGACGGGGACTTTCGCCGGCCATGACGTTTCCGCAGGTAGCGGGGCTTCAATGGACGGGCGAGCGAGGGGATAACGCCTTGCTCGGACGTGAATCGGAGATGAAGGCAC
Organism: Rhodocyclaceae bacterium; assembly: GCA_030689585.1. Taxonomy (GTDB): domain Bacteria; phylum Pseudomonadota; class Gammaproteobacteria; order Burkholderiales; family Rhodocyclaceae; genus Nitricoxidivorans. Next base: position 3,477 of record JAUYFZ010000088.1, read on the forward strand.
TCTCTGATCTATTGATAGCGGCAGGTCATGGAGAAGGCCATGTGCTGGCCTTAACGGGTGAGATCGGCATGGGTAAAACGCGGTTGGCCCGTGAAATTTTTAAGGTGGCGATGGCAAGTGGCGGAATGGCTCGTTTTTTTCGAGGTCAGCCAGAATCTGCGGGGGGCGGTATTCTCGACATTTCCGACCCTTCTCAGGTGGCGGTGGTTCATGGGCAGCCGGTAGAGGGTCTGCTTCGTGTGTTGCAGATGCGCCCCATACGAAAACCCGAAGTTGTCATCATCGACGATCTTCACTGGCTGCCGGAAGAAACCAGGCAGAGAATCTGCATAGCGGCCGTGGCGGGTGCTCAGGCAGGGAAATTGATTGTGCTTGTGTCTCGTCATCCTGCCTGCACGGAACTGATCGAGAGAAAATCAGCTTTATCTTTGCACCTAGTTCGTTTGCCGAAAACTGCCATTACGAACTTGTTGCAAACCATGACGGACAGTGCTACTTCTCTAGGTGAAAACATCCGTGCCAGCGACCTGCGCACGCTCATCACTTTGGCCTCCGGCGTGCCGATGTTTGCACTGGAGTTGGGGCGAGCCGCCACGCAAGGAAGCGGATCAGGGGTGACGCTGGCATTGCTAACAATAGTTTGTGCTCGATTAGATATGTTGCGGCTCGATCACAAAATGCTCAGGGCCATTGCACAAGCCCCCAACGGACTGACGGTGTCGGAGCTTGCTCAGAGCATCGGAGAAGATGAGGAAAGTTTGTCGAATCAACAGGATGTTGGGAGATTGCTGGCTTCTGGCGTGATAACAAAAAATACCACGGGGGAGCGACTGGTCTTTACACATCCGCTTGTTCGTCAGGTGGTCGAGCAGTTAAATCTGGGGTAATTCGCTCATGCCCTTTCACGCGCCCTCACTCCCTCCGTTGAGTTTAAGCACCCCGCTGATTGATAAAAGTGCTAAGGGGGGGCCGTTGCGTCAAGTATTACAGTCCAAAGAGGTGCGACGCGCTTTGCCGGGGCTGGCTTTATCCGTCACGTTATCTAACCTGCTGGCCTTGGTATTACCCTTGGCACTTATGCAGATCATGGATCGGATTATTCCAAACCAGTCCATTGAAACACTCACCGCCCTTGTTATCGGGGTGATGATCGTCATGATCCTAGAATCCACCTTGCGTTCCGTGAGTAGCCGAATCACGGGCTGGTTGGGTGCACGGTTAGAACATAACACGGGGGTGATGGCCCTAGATAGAACGATGAACCTGCACTTGCAGGATTTTCAATCGCAAAAACCAGCGGCTTATGTCGAACGCATTTTAGGTTCCACCAAAATTGCGCAGTTCTATTCCGGACAAGGATTGCTGGTGCTGTTCGAGATGCCTTTCGTCGGGATATTTCTAGCGACGATCTGGATTATCGGGGGATATCTCGTTTTAATTCCCATCGTTTTGCTTTGCATCTTTGCTTGGTTCATCTTGCGTTTCGGCCATCGGATGCGGGCGCAGATTGAAGAGCGCAGTGTGATGGACGACCGACGGCTGGATTTTTTAACCGAAGTCTTAGCCAACATGCAATCGGTGAAGGCGATGGGAGTGGATGCCCAGTTGTTGAGACGCTACGAACGATTACAGGCATCCAATGCGGTGACAGGGGAGAAGCTCACCCACGGCAACGCCCTGTCTGGCGACCTTTCCGCCCTGTTTGCCCAGATCATGTCGGCGGGGGTGGTATTTGCCGGTGCTTGGAGTGTGATTGACGGACACATGACCCCCGGAGGACTGGGGGCGTGCATGATGCTTTCCGTGCGTGCGCTGCAACCCTTGCGGGCCGGATTGTCGGCTTGGATGCGGTATCAATCGTTTGCTTCTGCCTGGCAACGGTTAGCGGATCTGTTTGCCATGCCCTGTGAGGCCAATATCAAGCAGCCTGCCTTGCCGAAAGTCACGCAGGGCATAGAGCTTCGAGGTATTCGTTTGCAGCATGAAGAAGCGTCGACTCCTTTATTTTCAGATATTTCTTTATCGATTCCCGCCGGCCAATGTGTCGCCATCGTGGGCAACAATGGCAGTGGAAAATCGAACCTGCTCTCCTTTATCAATGGCATGATGCGCCCGGATGCGGGTGAAATACTGATTGACGGGCGGCCTCTGTCGTCCTTTTCCCCCGACAGTGTTCATCGTGAAATTGCCTTGCTTCCGCAATACTCCACGCTGGTGGCCGGCACCATTCTTGAAAACATCACGATGTTCAATCCGAAGCTAAATGCGGAGGCACTGGCCATTGCCAAGCAGATCGGGCTGGATCGTGAAGTCGCCCACATGAAGATGGGCTATGAAACGCCGCTAGAAGGCGGGGCCGGCGGCGTTCTGACAGAAGGTCTGGCGCAGTTGATCACCATTGCGCGTGCGCTTGTTCGAAGCCCTAGTGTCATTTTGTTTGACGAAGCCAATATTCCACTCGACATGCGGACGGACGCGTTACTTCGGGAATACTTGGTCAATCGGAAAGGTCAGGCGATTCTCATTCTGGTGACCTACCGTCCTTCTTGGCTTTCCATGGCGGACAAGGTGTATCGACTGGAGGGGGGGCATCTTCACGAAACGGATGTGGCGGCGGTCAAGGCCGCCAATGCGGAGATCGAGGCAGAAATTACAGCCCCCGTGGCGGATCGTCCACAAAGCTCGGAACGAATCGTCGAAATTGTGCGTCGTCAGTTTGAAGAAGCGGTCGATCTTTCAGAATGTCTGTTGCCTTTGTTAGATGTCATTGGATGGGAAGGTACTCCGACGGATCTGGTCGAGGCCATGCCGCATTTGGAAAAACAACTTAATTTATCGGGGCTGTGTTCAACCTTGTCGAACCTTGGGTATCCCCCTCGGCACTTTACGGGGTCATTGGCGCAACTTGACCGACGGTTGCTGCCTTGCCTGTTCGTGCCGCGTGGACGGCCTGCTTCCGTGATTTCGGAAGTGCAAACCGAAGATGGCTCTGTCAAACCAGGGGTGTTGAAGGTGTATGACATTGCCACGTCGACTTGGAAAGAAGTCACGCCCGGGAATCTGATCGGGGAGATTTATACTTTTCGTCGGAAAGAAGAGAAGGAAGAACGTAAAGCGGGAGAAAAATGGTTTAACGCGCTCCTCTGGCGGCTGCGTCCTCACTTGATCGTGGTGTTTTTGTTGACGGTATTGACGACGCTGTTGGGGCTGGCCAGTCCACTGTTCGTCATGATTATCTATGACCGAGTAATTCCTTCCGGCAACGTGATGATGGGGGGCTTTTTACTGATGGGATTTGGCATCGCCACGGCCATGGAATGGATGCTGAGAGGCTTGAAAAGTCGCCTGATGGCCTATATCGGCGGCAGAACGGAATATCTCCTGGGCACGGGGCTTTTCCAGAAAATCTTGAGCCTCCCCATTTCAGCCGTAGGCAGTGCCTCGGTCGACCGGCAGGTTAGTCGGATCAAAAACCTAGAAGGATTGCGAGAGTTTTTCGTTGGGCCGCTGACCATGCTGGCCTTCGACTTACCGGCCAACCTGTTGCTTTTGATCGTCATCGGTCTGATCAATCCTTGGATTGTGATGATTGTCCTGTTGTTTGCCATCGCCTTCGCGTTACTGGGTATGACAGTGAGCCCCCTGACGGAACGGTCCATGATGAAATCCTCCAAGCATTCCGGCGCACGCTGGGAATTTTTGAATGGGACCCTGCTCCAGATGCGTGGATTGCGCACGATGGGGGTGCGAGGCATGTGGACGCGCCGCTATCGGGATATGAGTGCTAAGTCTGTCCTGTCGAGATTCCATGACAGTCAAGTGCAATTTGGGGTGGGAAGCGTCGCTCAGGTGTTAGGCATGTTGACAGGATTAGTCGCTTTGGCGGTGTCTGCCTGGCTCACCATCGAAGGCGAGTTGACGGGCGGGGCCATGATGGCCACCACCATGATCGTCTGGCGCGTTACAGGGCCGATGCAGAATATTTTCATGTCGACCGGACCGCTCACCCAATTCAAAATGCAATTGCAACGTCTTGAAAACCTGATGCGTATGCCCGGCGAACAAGGGGCGGGGGTGCGTCAGGCCATTCGTCCTGATATGGAAGGCTCGATCAATATCAACCAAGCGTCTTTTCGTTACGGCGCGGAATCAGACCCAGCACTTTTAGGTATTAACCTAGTGGTCAAGCCCGGTCAGGTGGTCGTCATTACCGGGCCGACCGCTTCTGGAAAATCGACGCTTCTCAAAATCATCCCGCGCATCTACACGCCGCAAGCTGGCACGGTGCGCATAGATGACATTGATATTCGCCAGATCAATGCAGCAGATTTGCGCGCACGGATCAGCTACATGTCACAGGAAGTCACGCTTTTTCATGGCACGGTGGCTCAAAATCTACGGCTGGCCTACCCTTCAGCGACGGATGCAGCGGTTCACTGGTCGCTGGAAATGGCCGGCCTTTCCAAGGACATTGCCGCCATGCCACGGGGCATCGACACCCGTATCTCCGGTAGTCAATCCGAACGGTTGCCCAATGGATTTTTACAACGCTTGGCGTTGGCGCGAACGATGTTAAAACCCGCGCCCATTGTCCTTTTTGACGAACCCGGCGGCGGTATGGATGCGACGGGGGAAGAAGCCTTGCTCCGGTGCATCGGCTGGCTGAAAGGCAAAGCGACCGTGCTGATTGTGTCGAATCGCCCAAGCCACGCTCGTTTGGCCGATCACGTTCTGGCCATGGACCAGGGGGCCATCGTCGCCCAAGGCACTTTCGAGCAGATGAAAGCAAAATTGATGCCTGTTGCAGGAGTGAAAAAATGAACAAATCCACTAAACAATTCACTGGCCAATCCACAGGCCCACGGCTAGGCAGTCGACAGCGTCATCTGTTGTCCGAAGCCGCCCATGTGGAAGACGAACTCTTACCGGCTTTTGTTCGACCGGCCCTTTTTCTGACCAGCACAATGGTCGTCATGTTCATCATCTGGGCCGCGATTACTCCGCTCACAGAAGTCGCCCGTTCGCCCGGTGAAATCGTGCCCTCGGGACAAAACAAAGTAGTTCAGCATTTGGATGGGGGCATGGTGGTCGAGATCAAAGTGGAAGAATATGATCTTGTCAAAGCAGGGCAAGTGGTGATGCGCATCGAAGGCACGCAGGCGGCCGCAGAACTCTCCCAGATGGAAACTCGGTTTGCCGCACTCAAGCTAAGAGCCGAACGTCTACAAGCCTTTGCCGAAGGTAAAACGCCGCAATATCCCAAGGCGGATGAACGCTATGCTTCCTTGACGGAGGATCAGGACAAGATATTCACCGCCCAGGTCGACGCACGAACCTCCTCTCTGTCGGTGATGACGCAACAACTGGCTCAGCGCAACAACCGAATCGTGCAGATTGAACATCAAATCGAATCCGCCAGGGTGCAACAAAAAATGGCGAATGAACTGGCCGCGATGCGAGAGGAATTGGCTGCCAAGAATCTTGTCAGTAAAACCGCCTTACTCGAAGCAAAACGAGCGAAAGCCGCCGCCGATGGCGAGTTTTTGCGGGTATCCAGTGAACTCAAGGTGGTGAGTGAAGAGATAGGCGAAATTCGCAACCGTCGTACCGACACAGGCAATCAACTCAAGCGCGAAGCCATGTCCGAAATGGGCACGGTACGGGCCGAAATTGCAGAGGTGAGTGATTCGATTGAGCGGTTGCGAGGCCGTGTCGAACGACTAGAAGTTCGTGCCCCCTTAAGTGGACATGTTCATGATTTACAAGTAACCAACGTAGGCCAAGTGGTGCAACCCGGGGCCATTCTGATGCAAATCGTGCCGGACAATGCCCCCCTAGAAGCGATGATCCGCATCCAGCCCAAAGATGTAGGGCATGTGCATGTTGGGCAACCGGCCAACCTACGCGTAACGAGCTACGATTATTCCCGTTTTGGTTACGCCAAAGGCACGTTAAAGCGCATTTCTGCCTCCAGTTTGTTAGACGAACAGAAGCAACCCTACTACCGAGGCTGGATCACGCTCGCCCATCCCTATGTCGGGACCGAACCGGGGAAATACCCTCTACAATCCGGCATGAGTTTGGAAGCGGAAATTCTGACCGGTGAGAAAACCTTGCTGGCCTATCTGGCGAAACCCGTCACGGACGCGCTGACAAAATCCTTCAGGGAGCGGTAATGCCTCTTGCTAATGTTCGTTATGGCGGACATAATCCGCAAAATTTGTAACTACTCAGGTCGGTGTCAATCTCCCTCCCCTTCAAGGGGAGGGCTGGGGTGGGGATGGGGTTTTACGCGGAATTCTTCCCCCCATCCCCCTCCCCGCCTCCCCCTTGAAGGGGGA
>JAUYFZ010000098.1 GCA_030689585.1 Rhodocyclaceae bacterium
CTTCCTGATACTTGAACTTGCCAAAATCCATCAATCTGCAAACCGGTGGTTTAGCCAACGGCGCGAATTCGACGAGATCAATCCCCGCCTCTTCGGCCATTTTGATGGCAACACGAATATTCATGATGCCGAGCTGCTCGCTATCTACCCCAACCAACCGTACTTCGGGACAGGTGATCTCTTCATTAAGACGCTGCGATTTTTCCTGAGCGATGGTAACAACCTCCAAAAAAACAAAAAAACTAGCCGCACTCCGTTACGAATGACGTTGCGAAATTTCCTGCAACAGACGTTGAATCAAGGTATCCACAGACATTTGTCCAAGATCCTGATTACCTCGTACACGGACGGCGACTAACTCGGCAGCCATTTCCTTGTCGCCAACAACCACAAGATAAGGCCGCTTCAATAAAGCATGGGCGCGGATTTTATAGTTGATTTTCTCTCCGCGCAAATCTGTTTCACATCGAAGTCCATTTTGACGCAATATTTTTGCTACAGACGCGGCGTAATCGGCCTGCGCTTCAGAGATATTCATCACGACTACCTGCACCGGAGATAACCACAGCGGCAACGCGCCCGCGTAGTGTTCAAGCAGGATTCCGGTGAATCGTTCCAGTGAACCAAACAAGGCCCGATGCAACATGACCGGCCGTTTGTGGGTGTTATCCGCCGCCACATAATGAATATCGAAACGCTCCGGTAAATTCATATCCACCTGAAGCGTGCCACACTGCCAGTCGCGCCCGATGGCATCCCGCAGCACAAATTCTAGTTTCGGGCCATAAAAAGCTCCCTCACCCGGAAAAAGTTCATAGGCCATGCCCATACGATCGAGGGCGGTCGATAACGCCGATTCCAGTTTGTCCCAAGTTTCATCCGAACCAATGCGGTTTTCCGGTCGGGTTGAAAGCTTGATGCGAACATGCTCGAAACCGAAGTCCTTATAGATGTCCAAAATCAAGGCCACCACATCACGGCACTCTTCGCCCATCTGTTCTTCGGTGCAAAAGATGTGCGCATCATCTTGGGTGAAGTGGCGCACCCGCAAAAGACCATGGAGCGCACCGGAAGGCTCATAACGGTGCACCTTGCCAAACTCGGCCATACGGAGCGGCAAATCGCGGTAGCTTTTAATACCCTGCTTGTATAACGCCACGCCACCGGGGCAGTTCATGGGTTTCAATGCAAAAACACGTTCATCCTCTGTCTGCGTCGTAAACATGTGCTCACGATAATTGAACCAATGGCCAGACAGTTCCCACAACGCACGATCCATCACATCGGGGGTATTGACCTCGACATACCCTGCGGCCTCCTGTCGGGTGCGCATGTAGTTGATGAGGTCTTGAAATAATTTCCAGCCATGAGGATGCCAGAACACGGCCCCCGGGGCTTCTTCTTGAAAATGAAAGAGATCCAGCAACTGCCCCAACTTGCGATGATCCCGCTTTTCCGCTTCTTCCAGCATGTGCAGATGGGCATCCAGATCATCCTTCTTCGTCCAGGCCGTCCCATAGATGCGACACAGCATCTCGTTCCTTGAATTTCCCCGCCAATAAGCACCGGCTACCTTCATCAACTTGAAGACCTTGAGTTTTCCCGTAGACGGCACATGTGGGCCACGGCAAAGATCGACGAAATCACCTTCCCGATACAGAGATACCGCCTGATCCGCAGGAATGGCCTCAATCAACTCAGCCTTGTAGTGCTCACCGAGGGACTTGAAGAATTCGATCGCCGCCTCACGGTTCCACACTTCACGGGTGATGGGTAAATCCTTTTTCGCTAATTCCGTCATACGACGTTCAATCGTCGCCAAGTCTTCGGTTGTAAACGGTGGCTGACGGGAAAAGTCATAATAAAACCCGTTTTCGATCACAGGGCCAATCGTGACCTGTGTTTCAGGAAATAACGTCTTGACGGCATAAGCCATCAGATGCGAGGTGGAATGACGAATGATGTCCAGACCCTCGGCATCCTTGTCGGTAATGATGGCCAGTTCCGCATCGCTCTCGATGAGAAAGGAAGTATCCACCAGCGTGCCATTCACACGCCCCGCCAGTGCGGCCTTGGCCAAGCTGGGGGCGATGGATGCCGCAATTTCTGCAACAGTCACCGGTTGGTTAAATGGGCGTTCGGAACCGTCGGGGAGTTTTATAGTGAGCATGGTGTATTCCATCAATGTAATTACGGCGGTAGCACGGTGACTTCATTGGGCTTCATAAATCGACGAAATCCCTTATCAAACGTGACCAAATGTTCGTTGTTGAACTGCGCTGCGGCTGCAATCCAAGCATCTGGAATTTCGTTGCCCACCAAACCCTCTCGTACGCACAGATACTCGAATAACGACCATTCGTTTCCTAACGGGAGCAATACCACACCTGGAACATCCAGCACGGCACGCAGAAAAGTTTGTGCAGCTTCGATAGTAGTTGGTTCGACAAACACCTTGGGATGCGTTACCAAGCGTAGAAAACCAGAGGCCACCATAGGCAAAATCGCCAGAGGCCGCCACGGTTCTTTGGCATCCAGTGCCGCATCCAACCAAACCCGCGCCGGAAGATGGTGCGGATGATCTTGACGCGAAGCCGCCACTAAAACGTTCACATCAGGCGTCACGAGGCATCATCCACCGCATCAAGCAACGCACGATGAGTCAATGTATCAGAGATCGTCTTTTGCAATCCGCCCTTGCCAGAAACGGGGAGATCAGGGCGATGTCGATAACTCCGCACCGTCTGCTTTTTCAAGCGCAGCATCAATCCCTGTTCAATCAGACGAGTGAGATGGGTACGTTCCTTCGCCGCCAGAGATTTGGCCTTGATCAGCAGTTCACTATCAATGTTCAATGTTGTTCTCATAATCGCCTCAATGAAAGCAATGCAGATTTATGCATCGGAGTCTATCCAGAACCGATAATGATTTCAACCTCTCGTTGTAGAATCCTCCATCCTCAGATTTTAAAAGAACGCATCCCATGAAAAAAACAATCAAAGCGATGGAAACCTTCATTTTCTGGAGCCGTTGGTTACAAGCACCGCTCTATCTTGGTTTGATCGCCGCACAAGGTGTTTATGTCTATCAGTTCATGCACGAACTGGCCCACCTCATCACCAAGGCGGGTAGTCTGGGCGAAACGGAAGTCATGCTCATCGTGCTGGGTTTGATTGACGTCGTGATGATCGCCAACCTCCTCATCATGGTCATCGTCGGCGGTTATGAAACCTTCGTCTCCCGCCTCGATCTGGAAAATCACGAAGATAAGCCAGAATGGCTATCCCACGTCAACGCCGGTGTGCTCAAGGTCAAACTGGCGACGGCCTTGATCGGCATCTCCTCGATTCATCTACTCAAAACCTTTATCAATGCAGATCAGTTGACGGATCGCGTCATCATTGCTCAAGTGGTCATCCACATGTCATTTCTTGTCTCGGCTCTCGTGGTCGCCTGGGTTGACAAAATCATGACCTCCTCACTCATCAGTGCTAAACACTAACAATGACTACCATCAAACAGGAAGACCTGATCGTCTCCATCGCCGACGCGTTTCAATTCATCAGTCATACCCATCCGCTTGATTACATTCAGGCACTCGGTCGTGCGTATGAACGTGAAGAATCTCCGGCTGCCAAAGATGCCATCGCTCAGATTCTCACCAACTCGCGCCTGTGCGCTGAAGGCCACCGCCCCATCTGCCAGGACACCGGTATTGCCACAGTTTTCCTGAAAATTGGCATGGACGTGCGATGGGAAGCGGTGCTCTCATTACAGCAAATGGTGGATGAAGGCGTGCGCCGCGCCTACCAGAACACGGATAACCCTTTACGCGCTTCCGTATTGACCGATCCAGCGGGCAAACGAACCAACACCAAGGACAATACCCCCGCCATCGTGCATACCGAAATCGTACCCGGTGATCATCTGGACGTGATCTGTGCCGCCAAAGGAGGCGGTTCG
>JAUYFZ010000102.1 GCA_030689585.1 Rhodocyclaceae bacterium
CTTCCTCTTGCCGCAAACGACGGAATGCGCGGTATCGCCTCGGAATTGCATCCAGATAGCGCTTTACCGGGTTAGTGAAACGTCGGGCAGCGGCTTGAATCAGGAGGCTTGCACCAACTTCAGTTCGGTCGGATTCGCTGAGCCCTCGATCACCGAGCCACTCGATGATCTTGCCGTTGCGCGTGCCTTTGCCAAGGCTGCGTTTTTTTGCCTGAGTTCTGGCTTGTGCCCGGACCGCCTGCATATAGGCATTTACGGCGGCGGCGCGTCCAGTACGTGGTGCGGCGGCTTCCTCTTCATCAGCGTCCAGATCGTCTGGATCATCCGCATCAATATCCGGAGCTTGCTGCAGGCCATCGATGAATTTTGCCAACTCGTCGATGAATACCTTGTTCCGGTTGAGTTGAAGATTCAGTGAGCCGTGAATCTTCTTGTCTGTGACTTCCTTGAGACCGGTCGCCAGGGTTTGGATACCGGCAACCTCGCCGACGAGCGAGGAGAACGTCGATGTCAGGCTGGCGCCGCTTGCGCGCTCAAGGATATCCATCAGCCGCTTGCCTACACCAGCAATATTCGCGGTCGGGTTTTCGCTTAGGCCGAGTGCGGCCTGCCGCAGATCACTAATGAAACTGGTCTTTTGCCAAGCATCGAAATCATCGAACCAGGCGATCGGCGTGTCCGATGATTCTGGTACGAGTGTCTCAACCGTTTCTTTGAGGACGAAAGTGCCGCTTCCCGTGGCGGTACGCAAAACACCGAACTTGTTTCGGCCAAGTTCCTTCCGATAGTCGGTCCATGTGCGAATTCGCTCATCCGGGGCAACAACCCCTTCACGGTTGAACGCTTCTTTCAGGTACAGCTTTAATAGCTCAGTCGGGGTAAACATCACCCAGCTATTTGAGTGCGACACGCCCGTGGTGCCACCAACACTTTCGACCGTGCGGAGTTCGCCTTCCTCAAGGAAGGCGGTATCCAGCTTCTGACCGAGGCGACGAATCAGCGTGGTGGTCTTGCCGGTTCCGGGTGGCCCCAGGATCAGCAAACGCTTGTCCATGGGTAGCCGGAAGATCTCATCCTGGTATTGGTCGAGAATCGGCTGATCCCGAAGTCCCATCTTGGTGATAACGCTCCGCCGGACACCTTCGATAACGTTTGCGGTCTCACTTTCCTCGGCGAGCAGTTGATCGAGCAGATCTTCAGTGACTTCCTCGCCGACGACCTTGTAGAACAAAGAACGGAGTGACTCGATCGTGATGGGGCCAAAGCTATCCCCGTCGATGACCGTATTGTGAGAATCCCACCCTTCAGCAAGATGAGATGGGCGCAATTGGGCCCGTTCGACGACCTCGACAACGGTGCCGTTAGGCAGAGAAAACTCAGAGCCAACGGGCAGGGACGCTAGGCGACCAACCGGTGCACGGTAACTGGCGAGGTTTGCAACGCCGGTGATAGGGGTGGTACGGCAGATGTAATAGACCCGCTGCTGGCCATCTTCATCGACCACGGCAACCCGTGCGATTGCAGGCTCCCGAGCCAGGATTTGGTAACTCTCCAGGTTTTCCTGGCTAATTTGCCCGAGTCGCTGAACCGCAGCTCCGCCTGTAAAAGTTTGGGCTACTACCAGAGCGTCGGTGCCCAGGTTCGGCGCATTGCGAATCGCGTTATGAGCAGCCGCAGCGACTTTGTCGAACTGATCCAGCACTTCCCGAGCGACTCGCTCGACGTGTTGTTTTGATTCTTGTGTCAGCTCCATGCTTCCCCCGTGCCCCCTGCGGTCTGGTTCTTGATCCACTGGTCAATATCTGATCGGACAAATCGCCAAGTGCCGCCCACTTTGAAGGCTGGAATCTTCTTGGCGGCAGCCAAACGATAAGTCGTGCGCTCGGCAACCTTGAGGTATGCAGCGACTTCTGTGATCGTCAGGATGTCGGATTCAGGTTTTTTCATTGGCGAACAATGTCCGTAAATGTCAAAATTGGGCAACTTCGCGTGCATGATATTCTGCTTTGCGGTGCCCTTCAAGCAAATGGGCGATTTTTGTGATCTGGAAAGAGGTAATCGAATGACTGCACACATCAAAACCCCAATGATGTTTTCTGAACAAAACAAAAGGGGACACTACCCTTTTCTCGATAATTTACGCAACGATTAACATTTAATGTTCCAAGAATACGTCGTCCAGCGATTTCGCATCCAATATCAGGTTTCCCCAGATTTTCAATTGATCGAGGCTCGCTTGAGCCAGCCGGACTTCGATGGCGGAGGGCGACGTGCCGAAGCGGCGAGTTAGCAGACGGCGTAGCAGAAGACTTTCGCCTTCCTGCCGTCCTTCTCGCCGTCCTTCTTGCCGGGTCTGTTCCAGTAGGTCATGTTCCCCTCGGCGACGCATGGCGCACGATTCGTACAGGTTCCATTCATTCACCGTCCAGCCGTGACGATCCGCTGTCTCGTAGGCGTGGCGCAAGGCGGGCTCTGACTGGGCGTGACTGGGAATGACGTCCAAATCAGGCGCGTGCTTGATGAACCATACCCATTTGTCGATCGCAGTCTCCAGTTCGGATTCTGTTTTAGAAAACTTGGGCAGTTCGATAAAATTGAACTCCAAGTCTTTGAGATCCTGCTCTCCGGTTTCCGTGTTGAGCAACAAATGGCGGGTGAGCCAAGCCGTTCCATCGAATTCGCTGAAATTGAGTATGCCGATGAAAATCACCTGATTGAGCCTCGGGTACTCTTCTCCTACAGCAATCTGGTTGGTGTAGGTTTTGGCGGCGTAATACTGGAAACGCTTCCTCAAAGCCGGATAACCGGATACCTGCATTTCGACAATGAAGTGTTTTCCTTGCCCATCCTTGGCTTTGACATCCAGAATGGTCTGTTTGAGCTCTTCAACCTTGGGAGCTTCATAAGGAGAAAGCAGATCGACAGTTTCGATGGCGCGCACGCCTTCAAGGCCTAATACAGCATTCAAAAAGCCGATCAGCACATCCTTGCAGTGCTCGTTACCAAATATCTTTGGCTTTATGCGGTTTGTAGTGGGTGACATGCCATATCGCTGACATGACAGTCTCCCTCCCCTTGAAGGGGAGGGAGATTGGTACTGCCCTCCACTTGAAGGGGAGGGAGGCCGCAACAACCGCTTCGCTTACCCACTACAAACCGCATAGAGCCAT
>JAUYFZ010000107.1 GCA_030689585.1 Rhodocyclaceae bacterium
CCCCCCCCCCGGGGGGGGGGATTCCGCGTAAAACCCCATCCCCACCCCAGCCCTCCCCTTGAAGGGGAGGGAGATTGACACCGACCTGAGTAGTTACCCTTATTCGTTAGAAGTTCAACGCGCTGTTATTGCCGCCAGAATTCCCTGCATCAGAGCCGTTGGAGTAGGGGGGCAGCCCGGAATGCGAATATCTACCGGAATGACGTTTTCTACCGCACCGCAGGTGGCGTAGTTGGGGGCGAATAGTGCGCCTACTTCGCCGCATCCAGAGCCACAATCCCCGACGGCCACTACCAGTTTTGGGTCTGGCGTGCAGTCGTAAGCAACCTTGAGGGCGTGTTCCATGTTCTTGGTGACCGGGCCGGTCACCAGCAGCATGTCGGCATGACGCGGGCTGGCAACAAACTTGATACCGCAACCTTCCAAGTTGTAATAGGGATTGTTGAGCGCGTGAATTTCCAACTCACAGGCGTTGCAGGAACCTGCATCCACTTCGCGGATCGTGAGTGCACGCCCTAAGATGCGAAGAATTTCATTGCTTAATTGCTTGATTTCCGATGATTCTGCAGGGGCTGGCACGGGTTCTGTCACGATGCCAGTGCGAAAGATGCGTTTGAGAAGCGGAATCATAGGTCGGCTCCGCTATAAGAAAGATTGAAGGATTTGTTGATGACTGGAAAATCTGGAACGATGTCTTTCAGCACCGCATGTTCCAGCGCAGGCCAGAGTTGCCATGAAGGGTCATGGGGATGAACGCGGGTGAGTTTCCCTTCGCTATCCAGTTGCACGGCCACGAGAATTTCACCGCGCCAGCCTTCGACGACACCCAGACCTTTGCGGAGGTTGCTACCCCGCTCACCCTGCCCCTCTCCCACAAGGGGAGCGGGGAGTTTGGTGCGCAGCAATCCCCCTGGCATTCCTGCGATCAACTTGCGTAGGAGACGTAGCGATTCAAAAATTTCTCCGAAGCGCACGGCTGCACGGGCTGTCACATCGCCCCGCATATCGGAGGCGGGACGAACACCCAAACCGGCATAGGGCACGGGCGGTTCATAGCCTTGGCTCCACGCACGACCATCCAAAAGCATTCCGGTGGCACGGGCAGCGATGCCGGTTAGAGATAGCTCTTGTGTGAGGGCGTCGCTGATCGGGCCGCAGGTCAGGAAGCGGTCTTGTAAACCCGCATGTTCATCGTAAATAGTTTTGAGTTCGCGAACGGTTTTTTCAACGACATCACAATGCAGCTTCATCAGGGTGAGCATGTCTGCGGTGGCGTTAGCGGCAACTCCACCGGGCACAATGCAATCCATCATGAACCGATGCCCGAAGGCCAGCGCGGATTGGCGCACCCAGTCTTCCTTGAGCTTGAAGAATTGCGTCAATCCAAAGCCGAACGCCACATCGTTGCCGAGCATCCCCAAATCACCCAGATGGTTGGCGATGCGTTCGCGTTCCAGAATGAGCGCACGCAATCCCAAAGCACGGGGAGGCGGTTCGATGCCGTAAGCGGCTTCGACGGCATTGGCATAGGCGGCGGCATAAGCGCAGGTGGAATCACCGGAGATGCGTCCGATCAGCTTGGCCCCTTGTTCAATCGTGGCTCCCATGAGCCGCTGTTCCGTGCCTTTGTGTTGGTAGCCTAAGCGTTGTTCCAGACGCAACACCCGTTCGCCAACCACGGAAAAGCGAAAATGGCCGGGTTCGATGATGCCTGCGTGAATGGGGCCTACAGGGATTTCGTGCGCCCCTTCTCCGCCGACCTGGAGGAAATCGTAATCAGTGGGGATGTTGGTAAAGTTAGTGGTAATCGGCGCGGTTGTTTGCAGCGGAAAATAATCCGCTGGCCACCCCCCATGTCGCAACCAAGGGCGTTGATCGCTACTGGTGGAACGGATGCCAACCATGTCGTAAGTAGCGCGTTGCATCCGGTTGGCGGCGGGAAATATGCCGGAAAGATCGGGATAGACGG
The DNA here is from genome assembly GCA_030689585.1 of Rhodocyclaceae bacterium. Classification (GTDB taxonomy): domain Bacteria; phylum Pseudomonadota; class Gammaproteobacteria; order Burkholderiales; family Rhodocyclaceae; genus Nitricoxidivorans. The sequence continues at coordinate 1,970 of JAUYFZ010000107.1, forward strand.
GGTTTTCGCTAGACAGATCAAGCGAAATCCAGGCATGTCCCGCTTCCAGTCCGAAGACACAATGCAGACGGAAGCCCGCTTTATTGGCGCGCTCATCCGTCCCCCACAGGGCAGCCAGTCGACCGCTGGCATGGTGTACGGCGACGGCAAAGGAGAGCAGTTCACTTTCGTGGGCGGCGATTCCATGCCAAACGGGGGCGCCGATACCGGCCTGTTCAGAAAATTCGATGAGTTCGTTCAGAAATTGCATCGCCATTACCCCATCATTTTCGCCGCTTCCTGGAACCAGCGAACCAAGTAAGGCGGCATATAAAGACCAATCATGAGCACGATGCCCAGATGAAGAAAAACAGGCGTGATCGCGGGGGCATGGGGCAAAGGTTTGGCGTGAGCCTCATCAAAAACCATGGGTTGTACCTTGCCGAAAATGGCTGCAAACGCGACACCCAATGCGATGAGCAGGAAGGGCGTGGCCCAAGGAAAATACTTGATGGCGTGGGTCAGGATCATGAATTCGCTGGCAAAAACGCCGAAGGGAGGCATACCGAGTATGGCGAGTGTTCCCAGCATCAATCCCCAACCAATCACCGGGTTGATCTTGATGAGTCCTCGAATGTCTTCCATGATCTGTGTGCCGCATTTTTGTGCGGCATGTCCCACCGCAAAGAAAATGGCAGATTTGGTGAGCGAGTGCATGGTCATGTGTAACAGTCCGGCGAAATTAGCCGTCGCGCCCCCCATGCCAAACGCAAAGGTGATCAGCCCCATGTGTTCGATGGAAGAATAAGCAAACATGCGTTTGACATCTTTTTGTCGAGCAAGAAAGAAGGCGGCCACGACCAGCGTTAGAAGGCCGAATCCCATCATCAAATTCCCCGCAAAACCGGTGGGGATGGCTCCATCGGCCAATACCTTGCAACGCAAAATGGCGTAGAGCGCAACATTCAGCAACAGGCCGGAAAGCACGGCAGAAACCGGTGTGGGGCCTTCTGCATGGGCATCGGGCAGCCAGTTGTGCAGGGGAGCCAGCCCTACTTTTGTTCCATATCCCACCAATAAAAAGATGAAGGAAATCGCCATGATGGTGGGATTGAGCTGACCTTTGACATCAACCAAGTGCGTCCACAGCAGGGCGTTACCGGTTTCACCCAGTACTCGTTCGGCGGCGAAGTAGAGCAGGATGGTGCCAAACAAAGCCTGTGCAATGCCAACCCCGCACAGGATGAAATACTTCCAAGCCGCTTCCTGACTGGCGGAGGTGCGGTAGAGGGAAACGAGCAACACGGTGGTGAGCGTCGCCGCTTCCATGGCAACCCAAAGCAGCCCCAGATTGTTGGTCGTGAGTGCGATCAACATGGTGAACATGAACAACTGGAACATGCTTTTATAGAGGCGCAACCGTGGTTTGGTGAGTCGTCCGTGCGCCTCTTCATTGCGCATGTAAGGGCCGAAAAAGATACTGGTGGTCAAGCCGACGAAAGTGGTGAGCGTGACAAAAAAGACATTCATCGAATCAATGAAAAATTGTTCGCCCAAGGCAAAACGTGCGCCGTGGTCGATGATCTCCATCGTGAGCAGGACAGAAGCGAGGAAAGTACCCGCACTGGCGATGATGTTCAGGTGAGGTGCCCAATCACGTTCTCCCGCGAAGATCAGCAAAGCTCCGCTGACGAGCGGGATGGCGAGCATCAGGATGAAGAAGTCCACGTTCATCTTTCTTTGAGCCTTTCCATGTGTCGAATGTCCAGGCTGTCAAATTGGTCGCGAATCTGAAAGAAGAAAACACCCAGAATGATGGCCCCCACCAGTACGTCCAAGGCGATGCCCAGTTCGACCACCATGGGCATTCCGTACGTGGCACTGGTGGCGGCCAAAAACAGTCCGTTTTCCATGGCCAGAAACCCGACGACCTGCGGAATGGCCTTGGTGCGGGTAATCATCATCAGGAAGGCGAGTAAGACCGTGGCGAGTGCAATGCCTAAAGTGCCTCGGCTGACCGTGGAAGAAAGTTCCGAGATCGGCAGGGCGACGTTGAAGGAAATAATCACCAGAACGATACCGACCAACATGGTGGTGGGGACATTGATGAGCGATTCCACGTCCCACTTGGCCCAAAGTTGACGCACCAGCCGATGCAGAATCCAAGGGAGCAGCATGGCCTTAAGTAGCAGCGTGAGTCCGGCTGACCAGTAAAGATGGGTTTGATTCGTGGTGAAGGCCACCACTAGGGTGGACAGGGCCAGCGTCAAGCCCTGAAGCGCGAACAGGTTGATGAGGGGCAATATTCGGCGTTGCGCCAGCATGGCAAACGACAACAACAGGATCACCGAGGCGAAGAGATTGATAAGTTGCGCAGAAAGGGGAATGGCGGTACTCATACCTTTGTCTCCAGCAGCAACCGTACCAGCAATCCCAACACCGCCAGCAGGAACGCCGTGCCCAAGAATTCAGGCACGCGGAAGATGCGCACCTTGGCATTGATGGTTTCAAGGAAAGCCAGACAAAACCCGCCGATGGTCAGTTTGATGAGCAGCAACGGAATCGCCATGACCAGTGCCATGAAGTTATCGCGTTCGGCGATGCCCCACGGGAAAAAGAGAGCCAGCCCCAAACAAGAATAAGCGTAGAGCTTCAAGCTGGAAGCCCACTCGATCAAGGCCAGATGACGACCGGAATATTCGAGGATCATCGCCTCATGGATCATGGTCAGTTCAAGGTGAGTGGCGGGGTTATCCACTGGCACGCGGGCGTTTTCAGCAAAGGAAACGAAGGTGAAGGCGATACCGGCAAACGCTAGGCTCGGATAGATCAGATATTCCCTGTGCGACAGAGTTTCAACAATCGTGGCCACCGAGGTAGATTGGGCGATCATCGCTACCGTAAAAATCACCATCAGGAGCGCGGGTTCTGCCAAGAAGCCGACCAGCATTTCGCGTCGCGCACCCAGACTGCCGAAGGAAGTGCCGA
>JAUYFZ010000116.1 GCA_030689585.1 Rhodocyclaceae bacterium
AAACTTGGTGCCCTCTCCTTGCCCCTGCGAACCGTGGCAGGAAGCACAGTCTTTTCCATACAGCGCACGTCCCCGTTCCAGATCGTTGCCCGGCCCTTGGCCTTGCGTGGGGGGAACGGGTAACTTTTGAAGGAAAGTGGCGATGTCGGCAATCTCTTGCACCGTGAGGACCTGATGATCGGCAAAAGGTAACATTTTCGGATTACTGCGTTGACCTGATCGAACATCGGTCATCTGTTTGATGAGTACCGAGAGGTGCTGTCCGGCCAGGCGAGGGTAACTGCCATCGGCACGTCCTAGCGCACCGACGCGATGGCAGCCCTGACAAATGACGAAGGCGGCTTCACCGCGCACCGGGTCGCCTTTCATCGAGAGAGCCTGCCGCTGTTCTTCATTGGGGGGGGCACTCTGAGCGAGTGCCGGAATGCAAGAGAGGAACAAGGCCAGTAATGATGTGATTTTCTTCATGATTTTTCCAAAGCTACAATCCGGCGATGTATTCGGAAACCGCCTTCATTTCGCCTTCGGTGAGCCGTTGCCCGACGGTAATCATGAGCCGGTTACCGGCACGCCGCCCCGTTTTGAATGCATTTAACTGCTGCAACACATAAGTGGATTGTAAACCGGAGAGTCGGGGGAAAATCTTGTTGCCGGCCCCGTCAGATTTATGGCAACCCGCACAAGCAGGCACACCGGATTCCGTGTTGCCATCCTCGTAAATCTGCTTTCCTGCGTCGAGAAGACGAGCATCTGCCGCCACGGACGGCAGGGGTGCACAGAGCACCATCGCCGACCACAGCCATCGGGACATAAAGAGGCGTGCGCTTGAGGACATATTGATCTTGGTCATTTTATACAGATTCTGACGAATGTATTTTGCCGAGGCGATTTTTTGTTAAATTACGCCCCCCCCCTCAACTTGGAGAAAATGACAATGAAGCTTTCCCTTAGCAGTGCCCTGATGATTGCCGCTGGTCTGTCCCTGTCCCTGCCCGCAGTGGCGCAGGTGGATGAAGAAGGTGCCAAACTTCTGTTCAAACAGAACGAATGCGGCAAGTGCCATAACCCCGAAAAAGCCAAGAAGGGTCCTTCACTCAAGAAGACGGCCAAGGAATATAAAGGTAAGGCGAACGGGGTGGACGAACTCATCAAGCATATGACGGCCGGTAAGAAGGTCAAACTGGATGACGGCACGGAAGAGGATCACAAGATCATCGACACCAAAGACCCGAAGGCGCTGAAGAATCTGGCTCAGTGGATTCTGACGCATTAACGTGAAACACATTCCCCATCCCCCTCCCAGCCTCCCCCTTGAAGGGGGAGGAGACTAACTCCATCCCCTTGAAGTGGGAGGAGACTAACTCCCTCCCCTTGAAGTGGGAGGAGACTAACTCCCTCCCCTTCAAGGGGAGGGTTGGGGTGGGGATGGGGGTCGATGGGGCATGTTTCATGATGCGGGGTGGCGATTCGCCATGCCCGTTAACAGGATGTCTTGATGAACAACGGAGGGATGTGAAACCACGCATCCATCCATTTGGAGTATTCGATATGCGTGCATTGGGATTATTGGCACTGCTGACCTGTTTTACGGTCGCACCTGCTTTAGCAAAACCAGCGGTTTCAGAAAAGGCGACCCCTGTCGCAACCGTTGCAAAACTGGATAACGCAACCTGCATTGAGTGCCACGACGGCAAGAAGGGCAAGATCGAAGTGCCGGGTAAGGACGGCGATTCGCGCAAGCTGTCCTCGCTGGATTCGGTGAAATTCAACAAGGGCGTGCATGGCGACATGCAGTGTTTGGATTGCCACAAGGAAATTACAGATAGTCAGGCTCAACACAAGATTGCACCCTCGGCAAAGAAACCAGATTGCGTGACCTGCCACGAGGACATCTGGGCCAAGGTTAAAAAAGAAGGTTTAGAGAAGGAAAAAGAGCGTCTCGGACTGGTGATTCAAAACGTTGAAGCCTACAAAAATTCCTTCCATGCCAAGAAGGATAAGGAAGACCCCACGAAGGTCAACGCCACCTGTGCCGAATGTCACAATTCGCATGACTTCAACGTGCCCCCCAAGGGAACGCTTCGTCGCACGGCATGGCATAAGGAAATCCCCAAGGCCTGTGGCGAAAAATGTCATGAGGATCAACTGGAGATTTATGCCGGTTCCATTCATGGCGAAGAATTGCTCGACAAAGGCAATATCAAGGCAGCGGTATGCACGGATTGTCATACGGCGCACGGGGTTATCAATTCCTCCTCGGATGCTTTCAAACTCGCCAACGTCAATGCCTGCGGCGATTGTCACAAGGAATCGCTTAAGAGCTATACCGACACCTATCATGGACAGGTCAATCGTCTGGGTTACACCTACACGGCGCGATGCGCGGACTGTCATGACAGCCACGGCATCAAGGCGCATGACGATCCGAAGTCCAAGGTGCACCCCAAAAATCGGCTGAAAACCTGCCAGAAGTGCCATAGCGACAAGAAGCCGGGCATGCACGATGCCACACCGGGATTTTTGACGTTTGGGCCGCATGCCAACGTGCATGATTTCGAAAAATATCCGCAGATGTACATTGCCTCGAAATTCATGGTGGGTCTCCTGATCTTCGTCTTTGCCTTCTTCTGGGCGCATTCCGGCCTGTGGTATTACCGGGAATGGCAGGATCGCAAGGCACAGAAGACCGAACCGCATGTGCAAACGGACGATCTCAATCTGGACATGAGCAAGCACTTCGTGCGCTTCCATTGGGGCTGGCGAGTGGGGCATCTGACCTTCCTGCTGGTGACGATGACACTTGTCTTGACGGGAACCGCTGCATTGTTCGCTCAAAGTGATTGGGCACCACTGTTAGCCAAGGCCGTCGGCGGGCCGAAAGTGCTGGGCTTGATTCACCGGATAGCCGCCTTCTTCTTCGTCGGCATCTTCCTGGTGCACTTTGTCTATGTCATGCAGAAACTCCTGCGTGATCGGACATTCCGCTGGTTCGGACCGGATTCTCTGATCCCGAACTGGAAGGATTTGGACGATGTCATCGGCATGTTCAAGTGGTTCGTCGGCAAGGGACCGCGTCCGCAGTTTGAACGCTGGGCCTACTTCGAGAAGTTCGATTACTGGGCGGTATTCTGGGGGGTGAACATCATCGGCTGGACAGGCTTGATGTTGGCTTTCCCGCATATCACCGCGCAATATCTGCCGGGCTGGGTGTTTAACGTCGCCACGCTGGTGCATGGTGAAGAAGCCTTCCTGGCGGCCGTGTTCCTCTTCACGGTGCACTTCTTCAACAACCATTTCCGACCCGACAAATTGCCGCCGCCGGATGTGGTGATGTTCACCGGCACGCAGTCGTTAAGAGAGTTCCGTCACGAGCATCCGGCGCAGTATCAGCGGTTGCTGGCCTCGGGCGAACTGGCAAAACGTCTGGTAGACGCGCCTTCCCGTCCGATGCACGTGGGTTCGGTCATCCTCGGTGTGGTGTTGATCACCGCAGGCTTAACGTTGCTGGTGTTGGTCAGTATCGGGTTCTTAGGCTAACGATACCCGCCCCCGCCCGACCTCCCTCATGCGGGGGAGGTGACTGGCATGACGCAGAAAGCCGCCCGAAGTTTGGGCGGCTTTTTGTTGTGGAAAAATCAGTTAATTATTAAAGGCTTATATTTCAGGAAGTTGACCGCTGTCAATTCTTGATCTTGAAGGGATACCGTAAGCTACGCTAACTTCACTGAGGGGGATGTTAAAGGTGAAGTAAAGGGGGACGCGATTCTTCAAGAGTCGCGCATATAAAACACAGGGGGAGAAATCCATGCGTAGTTTGGTATTCGCGCTTGCCTGCGCGGCGGCAGGATCGTCGTTGGCGGCTGGCATCAACGAGTTCGGGTTGGTCAACACATGCAATAGCTGCCACGGGGTGGGCGGTGTGAGTGTCGGCCCATCCATTCCTAATCTGGCCGGCTTGGATGAGGGCTATCTCAAGCGGGTCATGATGGAGCAGAAGAAGGGAGATCGGTTTTCAACGATCATGGGCCGTCTTCTCAAAACCTACAGCGATGACGAAATTGCCGTATTAGCTCGCTATTTCGCGGCGAAGGAATGGAAGTTCATCGAGACGGAAAAGCAGTCGGAAGTGGCCGATCGTGGCCGAGGTGTTTATCGGAAGTACTGCATGAATTGCCACGAGAAAGACGGCAAAGAGAAAAACACCGAGGATATGCCGCGTCTTTCGGGTCAATGGCCCGGCTATCTCAAGCTGGAAACCCTGAAGTACGTCGATAAATCATTTACCGACAGAAAACCTTCCGAAAAAATGGCTGAAAAAATTTCCCATCTTTCGGACGATGAGGTAGCTGCGGCTGCCCATTTCTTGGCATCCAGAAAGGGAGGGCAATGATGATGAACTTGAATCGCAGACAATTTGTGGGGGCCATGGGTTCTTTGGGAGCGGGTTCGCTGATCGCTGGTTTTCCCAGCATCGTGCTGGGAGCGGCCAAAGCGCGTGTCGTGATCGTCGGGGGCGGCTTCGGTGGAGCCACGGTCGCCAGGTATTTGAGAATGAGTGCGCCGGATGTTGAGGTGACTTTGATCGAGCGTAATGAGAAATATGTCGCTTGTCCCTTTAGTAACGAAGTGTTGTCCGGCGAGCGCGAAATCGCCTCGCTGACCTACGACTACAAGGCCCATACGGCACGCGGAACCCACGTGGTGCACGATGAAGTCACCGCCATTGATCCCGTGAAGAAGATGGTGAGCACGAAAGGGGGGAAACGCATCGCCTATGATCGACTGGTGGTCGCGCCCGGTATCGCCTTCGATTGGACTGCCACTGAAGGAGCCTCGCCGGAGTTGGAGAAAACCATGCCTCACGCATGGAAGGCAGGAGAGAACACGCTGTTGCTGAGAAAGCAACTCGAAGCCATGAAAGATGGGGGCGTGGCGATTGTCACCGTACCGCGCCGTCCCTACCGCTGCCCCCCTGGGCCGTATGAACGGGCGGCACAGATGGCTCTCTATTTCAAGCACCACAAGCCGCGTTCCAAGGTGCTTATCTTGGATGATGGGGAGACCATCGCCAAACAGGCGTTGTTTGAAGAGGCGTGGGCGAAGCTCTATCCGGGCATGATCACCTGGATGTCGGGCAAGAACGGCGGCAAGATTTTGCGCATCGACCAGAAAAAACGACTGCTCGATACTGAATTAGGCGATCAGACGGGGGATGTCATCAGCTTCATTCCTGCCCAAAAAGCGGGAGATATTGCGATAGCGACAGGGTTGACCGACAAGAGTGGTTGGTGTCCGGTGGATGCCATGACACTGGAATCAACGATTCACAAAAGTATTCACGTGATCGGCGATGCCTCCAGTGCAGGGGCGATGCCAAAATCGGCCAACTCGGCGGTATCTCAGGCGCGGGTCGTCGCGGATGCCATTGTGGCTGCTCTTTCCGGCAAACCGGCCCCGATGCCCTATTACACAAACACCTGTTATAGCCTAGTGGCCCCGGATTACGGGTTCTCCATCGTGGGTATCTACCAGCCCGAAGGTGGAAAGATCGCCGCCGTCATGGGCGGAGGAGGATTATCCCCCACCCGTGCGCCCGCCTACGTCCGCAAGGCGGAAGCGGAGTATGGCTATAGCTGGCTGAAAAACGTGACGGCAGAAGCGTTTCTGTAACGTACGGTCTGCACCGATTTTCTTATCAGAAGTAGCGGAAACAGCTCACCTAGTCCTGTGACTAGGTGAGCTGTTCTGTTTTATACTGCACCCGTGATTCCCCATTTATTTTCCTTTGCCTATTACCTGAGCGAGCTTCCTAGGCGCAGTAAGCAGCTCGTCATGTTGGCGTGCGATGTGTTTGTGATTGAGCTGTCGCTCTGGTCAGCTTTCAGCCTTCGCCTAGAGCAGTTTTACATGCCGGTCGGGGGGGCGATTACTCTTTTTGCGTTAGCACCGTTGCTGGCGGTTCCTGCTTTTCTTCGGTTCGGGTTGTATCACGCCATCATTCGATACTTGGGATTTCAGACCCTCATGGCCATTGCCCAAGCGGTCATGTTACATGTGGTTCTGCTGGCCCTGCTCTTGTATGTCATGGTGTTACCTGATGTGCCGCGTTCCGTGATTTTCATTCACGGATTGATTCTTCTGGTGATCATCGGAACCAGTCGATTGCTGGCCCGATACGGGCTGAGAAATATGCACCTTTCCTGTGGTCGAAGCGCACGGGGGCGTGGGGGTTTTGGCGATCAGAGTGACCGCCGCAATGTGGCTATTTACGGGGCGGGGGATGCGGGCGTGCAACTGGCCACCGCATTGACGACCAGCCGTGAACTCAAGCCAGTCGTGCTCATCGACGATGACCCTGCCTTGCGCGGACAACACATTGGCGGACTGGCGGTATTTCTGCCGCAGGAACTCCCGAACCTCATCGAACGATTCAATATTCACGAAGTTTTATTGGCCATGCCCTCTGCCAGTCGCACGCGGCGCAATGAAGTCATGCGCATGCTGGAATCCTTTCCGGTCCATGTTCGAACCTTGCCGGGCATTGCCGAAATTGCTCAAGGAAAAATCAAAACAGACTATCTGCGCGAAGTCGAAATCGAAGACTTGCTCGGTCGCGATCCTGTTCCGCCGCATCCTTCTTTATTGGGACGGAATATCACCGGACTGTCCGTGATGGTCACGGGGGCGGGCGGTTCTATTGGGTCGGAACTTTGCCGCCAGATCGTGGCCCTGCGTCCCTCGCGGCTGGTGCTCTTTGAGCAGAGCGAAGTCGCCCTTTATCACATTGAACAGGAACTTTTAGGGTCTGATGTTGAAATCGTGGCCGTTTTAGGCAGTGTGACCGATCAATCCCGCATGGAACGCAGTCTTGAAACTTTCGGAGTGCGCACGGTATTTCACGCGGCGGCCTACAAGCACGTTCCCATGGTGGAGAAAAATCCCTGCCAAGGGGTCATCAACAACATTCTCGGCACCTGGCACGCGGCCCGGGCCGCTCTCAACCAAGGGGTGGACACTTTTGTGTTGATTTCCACCGACAAGGCGGTGCGCCCCACCAACATCATGGGCGCGACTAAACGGTTTGCGGAATTGATTCTGCAAGCCATGGCTCGGCAATTTCCGAATCAAACCCGTTTCACCATGGTGCGATTCGGCAATGTTCTGGGGTCATCCGGGTCGGTTGTTCCCCTGTTTCGTCGTCAGATTCGAGCCGGCGGCCCGGTAACTGTGACGGATCCGCGCATCATTCGTTACTTCATGACCATTCCAGAGGCGGCCCAACTGGTCATACAGGCCGGAGCGATGGGAAGCGACGGGGATGTATTCGTTCTGGACATGGGGGAACCCGTCAAAATCCTCGACTTGGCCGAACGCATGATCCGGTTGAGCGGACTGACACCCAAAGAGGAGGGCGCAGAAGAAGGCGATATCGATATCGATATCGTATTCACCGGATTGCGTCCGGGCGAAAAAATGTATGAAGAACTCCTACTCGGTGACAATGTGACGCCCACCGAGCATCCAAGAATTCAGCGGGCTAATGAACAATGCCTGACATGGCCCGATATTGAGCACCGAATTGAGCAATTACGACAGGCCGTCGCGCAAGATGATGAGGCAGACGTGCAAGCGATTCTGCTGGCCACGGTGGAAGGTTTTACAACTCGCAGGAGAGTGCAGTGAGTCAGTCCAACGATCATGGCAACATGCCGCCCCAAATAATGAAACCGTTCGTCCTGACCCTTCGACTACGCTCAGGACTAAAGGCCTTGTCGAAGGACATTTCGAGCGTCGTTCATGGTTCGACAAGCTCACCACGAACGGAGTTATTTCACACTAACGGGCATGGCGAATCGCCACCCCGCATCATGAAACATGCCCCATTGACCCCCAGCCCCTCCCCACCCCTCCCCTTGAAGGGGAGGGAGAGATGCTCCTCCCCCTTGGAGGGGAGGGAGAGATGCTCCTCCCCCTTGAAGGGGAGGGAGAGATGCTCCTCCCCCTTCAAGGGGGAGGCTGGGAGGGGGATGGGGAATGTGTTTCACACTAAACAGTCCGGCTTTACCCTTGTGGAAATGGCCATTGTCCTCGTCATCATCGCCTTGTTGATGGGCGGCGTGATGAAGGGGCAATCACTGTTGGGTCAGGCAAAGGTCAGAAACCTGATTAGCGATTTGGAGGGCATTTCTTCCGCCGTAGCCGCTTATCAGGATCGGTATCGGAAAACGCCAGGCGACGACGATCAAGCGGCAGTACGCTGGAGTGGAGCGATCAGTGGCAATGGTAACGGGATCGTCGAAGGTTGTTACAACGCGGCTACCACGTGCGCGGGGGGCGTGACCACGAACGGCAATACGTCCGAATCCGCTCACTTCTGGAACCATCTTCGCGCCGCTGATTTCACCGCCGGACAATCCGGTTCGGGGGTGCTGGCCCTACCCAAAAATGCGGTAGGCGGTTATCTGGGCGTACAAACCGGTGCGGCGGTTGGACTGGAAATGCTGGTGGTTTGTAGTGCCAACCTGACAGGCCGGTTAGCCGGTGCGGTCGATACGCAACTAGATGATGGACAACCGGATACAGGCCGCGTGCGGGCCACGCAGATCCCCGCTCAAAATAGTTTACCCGCTACCACCGCACCGGCGACATCCACGCGCTACGTCGACGATGACACGACGC
>JAUYFZ010000117.1 GCA_030689585.1 Rhodocyclaceae bacterium
CTTCCGTGGAGCATAGCAGTAAGCCGTCGAAAATATAATGCCTGAAATAAGCCGATTTCTTGGAATGTTTGTCCACGTCACTCAAGCCACATACATAAAAGATTATCGCGTAGGGTTGTCATTCAACGATGGCACGTCGGGGGAGGTCGATTTGTTCTCTGAATTGTCGGGGGAGATTTTTGCCCCCTTGAAAGACAAGAAATTATTTGGTGCTTTTACGCTGGAAGGCCACACATTGTCATGGGATAACGGGGCCGATTTTGCTCCGGAATTTTTACGCGAACACCTCACCCCTCAAAAATAATGCGCCTCGAAAATGTTCCGCTGACCGACATTGCGGCACGCTTTGGCACGCCTTGCTATGTTTATTCTTCTGCGACACTCACGGCGGCTTTCGAGTCCTACCGTGAAGCATTAAGCGGGCGGGAACACCTGATCTGCTATGCCGTCAAGGCCAATCCGAATCTGGCGATCCTCTCTTTGTTCGCCCGCTTGGGCGCAGGGTTTGACATCGTTTCCGGCGGAGAACTGGCCCGTGTCATCAAAGCCGGGGGCGATCCCGGCAAAGTTATTTTTTCCGGCGTGGGCAAAACCTCCGAAGAAATGGCCCTCGCACTGACGTCTGGCATTCGTTGTTTCAATATCGAATCCGCCAGCGAATTAACCCGGCTGAACGGCGTAGCAGCCACACGGGGCGTTCGTGCTCCCATCGCCTTTCGCGTCAACCCCGATGTCGATGCCAAGACGCATCCTTATATTTCAACGGGACTGGCTACCTCAAAATTCGGTATTCCCTTTGAAGCGGCACTCCCCCTCTACCGACAGGCCAGTACGCTGGCGAACATCGAAATCATCGGTATTGATTGTCATATCGGCTCACAGCTCTTGGATCCCGCTCCCGCCGCAGAAGCGGCCAGCCGGGTGAAATGGCTCGTGGAAACCCTGGAGAAAGAGGGCATCACGCTTTCCCATATCGACGTGGGAGGAGGCTTGGGCATTCGTTACCGCGATGAATCCGTGCCCTCGGTTGCCGATTATCTCGCCCCGATTTTGTCCGAATTAGCAGACCGCCCGGAGAGGCTCATCGTCGAACCGGGACGTTCGCTCGTAGGCGATGCTGGGGGGCTACTGACCCGAGTCATCACCTTAAAACATAGCCCGGCGAAAAATTTTGCGGTGGTCGATGCCGCGATGAACGATCTGGCCCGTCCCGCCCTCTACGACGCTTGGCACGACATTTTGCCTGTCATGCCACGCGCGGCAGAGGTTCCCGTGCATTCTTACGACATCGTCGGCCCTATTTGTGAATCGGGCGATTTCTTGGGACACGATCGGGCACTGGCCCTCATGGAAGGAGATTTGTTGCTGATCCGTTCTGCCGGAGCCTACGGCATGTCGATGAGTTCAAATTACAACAGCCGCCCTCGCGCCGCCGAGGTCATGGTGGACGCGGATTCCGTTCGATTGATTCGGGCGCGGGAACCCGTGGAATCACTCTACGCCTTGGAATTTCCATGAAATTTCTTTGGCCAGAGTCACTATTGATTCAACATCCTCGAATGGGTACGCCATTAAAAGATAAATGTAACCACTCAGGTCCGGTCGGAACACAGATCTCCTCCCCCTTCAAGGGCTAACGTATGCACACAAGTCGGAGCCTCTTACTCCTCCCCCTTCAAGGGGGAGGTTGGGAGGGGGATGGGGGGAAGAATTCCGCGTAGAACCCCATCCCCACCCCAGCCCTCCCCTTGAAGGGGAGGGAGATTGACGCCGACCTGAGTAGTTACAGATAAATTGCGAATTATGCCAATTCGCGATTTCCCATACTCGTTGTTAGAAAATAGGCATCCGCCCGACACTCGAACGATACCCGCCATATCCTGATGCTGTTCGATGCTTGAGAAATGGGCCGCCTTCAACAGTTCCCTTACGGCCACAGCTTGATCGTATCCGTGTTCGAGAAACAGCCAGCCGCCCGATGCTAAGTATGGTGGGGCCTCTGCAATGATTTGCCGAATGGCGTCTAAACCATCCGCCCCGCTGGTTAAGGCGGAGGACGGTTCAAAATGCAAATCGGAAAGATGGCGGTCCCCTTCCGCGATATAGGGGGGGTTGGCCACGATAAGATCAAAGGGGCCGTCTACCGCTGAAAACCAGTGGCTTTCCCTGAAGTCCACCGTTGCACCCAATCGCCGCCCGTTGTCACGCGCCACGGCCAGCGCGGCGGCGGAATAATCAACCGCAGTCACCCGCGCCTGTTTAAGTTCAAGAGCGAGAGTAATGGCCACACAACCGCTTCCCGTCCCCAGATCAAGGACGCGTTTCCCCGCATGGGAGAGGCCGATCTCGACCAACAATTCCGTTTCGGGACGAGGAATCAATACCGCAGGAGAAACCACAAAATCTCGGCTGTAAAACTCGCGCTTCCCCGTAAGATAGGCCATGGGTTCACCCGCCCTGCGACGAGTTACTAACGCGTTAAACCGCTCCAGTTGTGTCGCATTCAACCTCTGTTCAGGATGCGCCGCCAGTGCGGCCGCACTGATTCCCAAAACATGTCGCAACAAGGATCGCGTTTCACTGGTAGTCATTCTGCCAAAATGGCCAATTGTTCCGCCTGATATTCCGCCGTGAGGGCGTTGATGACTTCGTCCAACTCTCCGGCCAGAACCATCGACAATTTATACAACGTCAGATTGATTCGATGATCGGTCAATCGTCCCTGGGGGAAGTTGTAGGTGCGAATACGTTCGGAACGATCACCGCTCCCGATGAGTGATTTGCGGGTGCTGGCGATGCTTTGCTGTTGCTCCCGCACCTGAGCATCTTTGATGCGTGCCGCTAAAACGCTCATGGCCTGCGCTTTATTGCGATGTTGCGAACGGTCATCCTGACATTCGACCACGATGCCGGTGGGCAGATGCGTAATCCGAATGGCCGAGTCGGTCTTGTTGATGTGCTGCCCCCCGGCCCCGGACGCACGAAACGTGTCGATACGACATTCTGAGGGGTTGATCGTGACTTCTCCCACTTCATCCACTTCCGGCAACACGGCCACGGTGCAGGCAGAGGTGTGGACGCGCCCCTGCGCTTCGGTGGTCGGAACACGCTGGACACGGTGTCCGCCGGATTCAAACTTGAGCTGCGAATAGGCCCCTTGACCGATGATCCGCAAAATTACTTCCTTATAGCCACCCAGATCGGATTCACTAACGGAAATTTGCTCGATTTTCCAGCCCCGACGCTCTGCATAACGGGAATACATGCGGTAAAGATCGCCTGCAAACAAGGCGGATTCTTCCCCCCCCGTCCCCGCCCGAATTTCCAGAAAAAGGTTGCGTTCATCATTGGGGTCTTTGGGGAGCAAGGCACGTTGTAGCTCATGGTCGAGGCGATTCAGATTCGCGTCGGCGGTCGCGATTTCTTCCTCCGCCA
>JAUYFZ010000154.1 GCA_030689585.1 Rhodocyclaceae bacterium
AGGGAGACTGTCATGTCAGCGATATGGCATGTCACCCACTACAAACCGCATAGAGCCATCCGTTCAATGCGATTAAACGCCCGCCCCCCTTCGCCCCCCTCTCGGGGGGGGTTCTCATCGGTTCGCTACGCTCGTTTGTTAGGGTGCACTTCGAATGAGCGTATTTCACGCTAAAATGATCTTGACAAAACAGCCGACAACCGTTGTAATCTCTCGTTTTTTATAACAAGGACCGCATCATGAAACGTACCTATCAACCTTCCGTCGTACGTCGTAAGCGAACTCACGGTTTTCTCGTGCGGATGCGCACTCCGGGTGGCAAAGCTGTTATTCGTGCACGTCGTGCCAAAGGACGGCACAAACTTAGTGTTTAACGTGAAATAACCAGACAACATGACAAACTCAGTTCGGAGTACCCCGTATCAAACGAGCGTAGCGAGCCGTTTAGAACCCCCAGAGAGGGGGGCGAAGGGGGGCGGACGTTTAATGGCATTGAACGGATTTCATGTGACAAGGGTGTGCGTGGCGACCATGCCCGTTAACGACACATGACGAAGCTTCGGCGACCGTCAGAGTTCGCTTCCGTGTTTGCCAATAGTTCTTCACTTCGCGGTCAAACGATCGAACTGCGTGTGTTGAGAACGGAGAGATCGACCCCCCGTTTAGGGTTGGTGATGGCAAAGCGATATGCAAAAAATGCGGTTTTACGTAATCTTCTCAAAAGGTTGGCGAGAGAAGCTTTTCGAAAAGCTTTACCAGTGTTGCCTTCTGTCGATCTTGTTTGTCGGCTTGTAAAAAAACCGCTCATAAGTTCGACCCGCGTTTTTAAGCAGCACTGTCGCCATGAAATGGATGGGTTATTTGCTAGGGTCCGTCCATGAAGCGGGTGCTTGTTTCGATCATTCGGTTCTATCAAGTTGCTTTAAGCCCTCTTTTAGGAAGCAACTGTCGTTTTTATCCGACTTGTTCGGAATATGCTGTTGAAGCACTCTCCTGCCATGGTTCCATAAAAGGTTTCTGGCTTGCCCTTTGCAGATTAGGCAAGTGTCACCCGTGGAACGATGGTGGCTATGATCCTGTGCCAAAAATAACTTAACGGGCATGGTCGCCAAGCCCACCCTCGTTCCATGAAATACATTAAATGCCATTAAACGTCCGCCCCCCTTCGCCCCCCTCTTGGGGGGTTCTAATCGACTCGCTGCGCTCGATTATGACGGGGTACTTCGAACAAGTTCTTTTACGTTAACTATCATGGACAATCAACGCGTTATCCTTCTTCTTGTTTTCGGTTTTTCTTTGCTCATGCTGTGGGATGGTTGGCAACGGCAAAATATGCCTTCAGTGCCCTCTACCGTGTCGGCCTCCGTTTCTTCTTCGGCCTCTTCTTCGGGGGTGGCATCGGATGTTCCTTCCGCACCTGTTCCTGACGTTAAGTCGGGTGCAGCGGCGGTCGTTCCGGTGACACAAGAAGACGGGAACGGAAGTTTTTCGGTGACGACGATACAGACAGATCTTTTTAATGCCGAAATTTCTGCATTAGGGGGAGACCTGACGCATCTGGCACTGACACAGCACAGAGCGGCTGAAGACAAAACGCGCCCTCTAGTTCTCTTTGAAAAGGCACATCACTATGCGGCTCAAAGCGGTTTGATTGGTGCGCTGCCAAACCACAAGACCGTTTGGCAAATTCAACCCGGCGAACGGGCCTTGAAGGCAGGCCAAGATTCATTGCGAGTAACGCTGACCGCACCGGCTGAAAATGGGATCACTGTTCGTAAAACCTACATTTTCCAACGCGGTAGCTATTCTATTGCGGTGGAACATGAAGTGGTCAATGCGGGATCAAACCCGGTGATCGGTCACGTGTATTACCAACTTGTCAGGAACGATGTGGCCCCCGATGGGGCTAATTCCATGATGCAAACGTTTACCGGCCCCGCTTTTTTTACTGAAGCGGCCAAGTTTCAAAAAGTGGAATTTGCAGATATTTTAGAAGGCAAAGCCAAGCATGCCACCAAGGCAACGGATGGTTGGGTGGCGATGATTCAACTTTATTTTGTGTCCGCATGGTTACCAACTATCCCAGGGGATCGTGAGTTCTTTACGCGCAAGATTGCGGACAATCGGGTAGCGGCAGGGGTGGTGCTTCCCTTTCCAACGGTGGCCCCGGGGGCTTCGGTAAAATTCTCCGTTCCGTTGTATGCGGGGCCGCAGGAACAGGCGGCCCTGGAAAACATCGCTCCTGGCTTTGGGTTGGTGGTGGATTACGGCTGGCTGACGGTAATTGCTTCTCCCCTCTATTGGGTATTGGAGTTTATCCATCGGTTGATGGGTAACTGGGGATGGGCGATTATTGGTCTGACGGTGTTGATCAAACTGGCTTTCTTTCCGTTATCAGCCGCTTCCTACAAGTCGATGGCCAAGATGCGGGTTTTGACACCTAAGTTGATGAAACTTAAAGAAACTTACGGTGACGATAAGCAACGCATGAATCAGGAGATGATGGAACTCTATAAGCGCGAGAAGGTTAATCCGCTGGGCGGGTGCTTGCCGATTCTGGTGCAAATTCCTGTCTTCATCGCACTTTATTGGGTTTTGCTGGGGTCCGTCGAAATGCGTCAGGCTCCTTGGCTGGGTTGGATTACCGATCTTTCTTCCAAAGATCCTTACTACGTGTTGCCGCTTCTCATGGGGGCCACGATGTTTATTCAGACAAAACTGAATCCCGCGCCGCCTGATCCGATGCAAGCCAAGCTGATGTTGTGGATGCCGGTCATCTTCACAGGCATGTTTCTTTTCTTTCCATCCGGGTTGGTACTTTATTGGACGGTGAATAACCTGCTGTCGATCGCCCAGCAGTGGCAAGTTAATAAGATGATCGAACGTGCAGGATTACCTCGTCACTAATACCGCACCGGAGACCATTGCCGCCCTTGCCACTCCTCCCGGCAGTGGCGGTATCGGGGTGATACGAGTTTCAGGTATCCGGTTGAATGAATTTGCGAACGCATTGACGGGTTGTAATACAGACCCCATTCCCAGAAACGCTACGCTCGTCTCGTTTAAGGATGGCCAGCATCAGCTTATCGATAGCGGTCTCCTGCTTTATTTCCCGGCCCCCCATTCTTTTACCGGTGAAGATGTTTTAGAAATACAGGGCCACGGGGGGCGGGTGGTCATGCAGATGCTGCTTTCCCGTTGTCTTGAACTGGGCGCGCGATTGGCGGAACCCGGTGAGTTTTCACGGCGCGCCTATCTCAACGACAAGATGGATCTTGCCCAGGCAGAAGGGGTCGCCGATTTAATCGAGGCGGCATCTGCCCAAGCGGTGCGCTCGGCGCACCGATCTTTATCCGGTGAATTTTCACAGGCCGTGAAAAATGTGGTGGATCAGCTTATTCATTTGCGTCTCTTGATTGAAGCCACCCTCGATTTTCCTGAGGAAGAGATCGATGCTGCAACAATGCTGCGCGATATTGATGCAGAGGCACGGCTTCAAAAGCTGACAGCGGATTTAGCGAACTTACGAACACGTGCACGTCAAGGCTCCGTATTGCGGTCGGGCCTGGTGGTGGTGCTCATGGGGCTGCCGAATGCGGGAAAATCCTCATTGCTTAATCGGTTGGCGGGTGATGAATGCGCCATTGTGACCGAGGTCGCCGGGACTACGCGGGATGCACTGCGTGAAACCATTCAAATCGAAGGAATTCCGTTACACATCATTGATACAGCGGGCCTGCGTGAGACAGCGGATGTCGTTGAAAAACTGGGTATCGCGCGCACCTGGAAAGAAATCGAGCGTGCCGACGTGGTATTGCAGATTATAGATGCCCGCACGGGTATTACGCCGGCTGACCGTGCCATTGCCGTGAATTGTCCGGGTTCTGTCGAACGTCTTGTGGTTGAAAACAAATGCGATTTGGCGCATCTGCCTGCAGGCTGTCGTGAAGAGCAGGGGCATCACCATGTACGGCTTTCTGCAAAAACAGGGGAGGGTATTCATTATCTGCATAACGAACTCCTGCGTATTGCCGGATGGACAGGCCATGGTGAGGATGTTCTCTTGGCACGCGAACGTCACATGGAGGCACTGACGGAAGCGGCAAACCGATGTGAGGCCGCGTCGGCCCATTTAACCCATCCCGAGTTGACGGCTGAAGAATGTCGTTTGGCTCAGGAAGCGCTCTCGCGTATTACGGGTGAATTCACGGCTGACGATCTTTTGGGTGAAATTTTCAGTCGGTTTTGTATCGGGAAATAGTCTTACAATGGCTCTATGTGGTTTGTAGTGGGTAATCGAAGCGGTTGTTGCGGCCTCCCTCCCCTTCAAGGGGAGGGCAGTACCAATCTCCCTCCCCTTCAAGGGGAGGGCTGGGGAGGGGATGGGGTAAAAATGAAGGGACAAACAAGT